>JBFKLD010000056.1:0-7810 GCA_041630755.1 Thermoplasmatota archaeon | reverse complement strand
TCACTGGCGGTGGTGTGTGCGTGCCCCTCGCGACGTGCCCTGGCGGCATCGCGGTCTACGACATCCAGAACCCCGAGAACCCTGCGTTCCTCGGCTACCTGCCCATGGGCTTCACGCACAACGTCTTCACGTACATGCGTGAGAGCAACTACTACTTCGTGAACGCCGCGGGCAACATCGGCGAATTCGACCCCGAAGAGAACACCTTCCAGCAGGCCAGCAGCAACATCACGGCCGTCCACGACATCGCGGTCCAGCTGCACCCGGTCACGCAAGACTGGCTCCTCTACACGGGTGGCGGCTCGACGATGACCATCTGGGACGTCAACGATCCCTTCGACCCGGTCCTGATCGGCAACGTGGACCCCGCCGACTACGAGGAGGCCATCCCGCCCATGTGGCACGAGCAGACCCCGATGCCTTGCATGCTGGACGGCCGCCACATCACCATCGGTGCGGGCGAGAAGGGCAGCGGCGAACCGGAACCCGTGGCCGTGGTCGACACGACCGACCCCACCAACCCGGTGTACCTCGGCCAGTGGAAGCTGCCGGACTTTGACAGCCTCACCGGCCAGCGCAACTACCGCTTCAGCCTGCACAACGTGGATGGCAACTGCGGCGGCCAAGTCGCCGTCGGCCACTACCATGCCGGCGTGTGGGTCTTCGACGTGAGCACGCAGGAGCGCCAGGAGAACCCCGTGACGCTGGGCTACTACATGCCCCACGAGCGCCCGGTCAACCCCACCTGGAGCCCCGTCGTGACGGCGCCCATCGGTGCCCTTGTGAGCCTGGATGTCCCGAACGTCTGGACTGCGCAGTGGGGCCAGGACGACGTCTTGTTCATCCCGGACATGACGACGGGCCTCTACGCGCTCGAGCCCCAGTGGGAAACCGCGTAAGCGAGCGTCGATCCCTCTTCCCCTCCTTCCTTTTTGATCTTGGAGTCCGGCCCTGAAGGGGCTGTCGAGGGTCGTCGGGGCTTTCATCCCCCGCCGGAGAACCTTTTGGACTTGGGCGCGCATCCACGGGTGTGACGCTTCTAGTCGCCTTCGCCCAAGCCGTGGGCGGTGTCCTTGCTGCTTTCCTTGCTGGCGCGCTTGTCGGTGCCCTCATCATAGGGGCACGCCGGCGGCCTGAAGCTGCCGACGATGTGCCTGAACCGAAGCCGGACGGGGCGCCGAATGTGGCCGCGATCACGCGGCTGCAGCAGCGGCAGCAGCGGGTCTTGGACGCGGTGGCGGATGGCGTCATCGGTGTCGACAGCCAAGGAAGGACCGAGTTCACGAATCCTGCCGCGTGCGCGATGCTCGGGCGGCACCCGCGGGAATTGATGGGTGCTCCCATCTCCCACCTGATCCTCGATGACGCGGCAACGGAGGCGCTCGCCGCCGTCCTGGATGCCGGTGAAACCCGCCACCTCGAATTGGCCTCGGTGCGCACGAAATCCGCTGGCGGCAAGGAGGTTGGCCTCACCATGACGGCCATCCGCGACAAAGGCAAGGTCACGGGCGCCGTCCTGGCCATGCGCGACTTGACGCGCCTGCGCGAGCAGGAGGCGAAGCTGCGCGAATCCGAAGCGCACCTGAAGGAGGCGCAGAGCACGGCGCGTCTTGGCAGCTGGGACTTCGACGTGGCCAGCGGCGAGGTGTACTGGTCGGACGAACTGTACCGCATCTTTGGGCTCGAAATCGGGATCCCGATGAACCGGGACACGTTCATGGAAGCCTGCCACCCGGACGACCAGGAGGCGCTCGAAGAGGCCATCGGCAAGGCCATGGCCAGCGGCGAGTCGTATGTGGTCCAGCATCGGGTCGTGTGGCCTGATGGGGAGATCCGCCATGTGCGTGGTCGCGGGCGCGTCGTCATGGAAGATGGGCAGCCCGTGCGCATGTTCGGCACGGCCGAGGACATCACGGACGAGGTGCGCATGCGGGAGATGCTCTCGGGACGCGAGCAGCTGTTCCAGAAAGTGGTCGAGGCGACAAGCGACTACGTGTCCATCCTCGACGGGGAGGGGCGATTCCTCTACAACAACCGCCTCTTCGAGGCCTACAAGCCCGAAGACATCCTGGGTCACGATGCGTGGGAGTTTGTCCCTGAGCCGCACGCAGAGACGTGGAAGAAGCACATCCTGGAAACCATCGCCACCGACGACGAGAGCCACTTCGAATTGATGGGGCTCGACGAGAACGGCCAGGAGGCGCTTTGGAACGTCGAGATGCGTCCCTTCATGGAGGATGGGGAGCGCCGGGTTGTCATGATCACGCGCATCATCCGAGACTAGGGCTTTTCATGGCGGCGCCCGTGGCCCGCCTGTGCTGAAAGTTGCCCCCAGCATCCTGAGCGCTGATTTTGGACACCTCGCCGCCGAGGTGCGCAAGGTGGACGAAGCCGGCGCAGACTGGATCCATGTGGATGTGATGGACGGTTCCTTTGTGCCCGAGATCACCATCGGCCCCTTGGTGGCCAAGCAGGTGCGCAAGGCCACGGACAAGCACATGGACTGCCACCTCATGGTGGAGGCTCCAGAACGCCACGTGGAAGCCTTTGCCAAGGCCGGCGCGGACAGCATCACCGTCCACGCGGAAGCCACGCCCCACCTCCACCGGGTGATCCAGCAGATCCAAGGGCTCGGAGTCAAGGCCGGCGTCAGCCTCAACCCGCACACGCCGGCAAGCGTGCTCGAGCATGTGATCGGCCACGTGGATCTGGTGCTGTGCATGACGGTCAACCCGGGCTGGGGTGGCCAAGCCTTCCTCCCTGAAGTCGTCCCCAAGGTGCGCAAGGTGGCCGAGATGGCGCGCAAGGCCGACCGCGAGGCGCCCCTTGAGCTGCAAGTGGACGGTGGCATCAACGGTGACACGGCCCGACTTGTCGAGCGGGCCGGCGCGACGGTTGCTGTGGCCGGCAGCTTCGTGTACGGGGCGGACGACGTGGCGGCGGCCATCCAGGCCGTGCGCGGAACGCAGCGCGCGTTGGTCTGACCGCGCTTCCCTCCTGATACTTCGGCAATTCTGCCACTAATCTTTTAAACCCTGAGCGAGGGTTCGAAGGCGATGCGCTGGTCGGTCATCGCCATTGCTCTGCTCTTTGCGCCCACTGCTCTTGCAGCTCAAGGGACCGTGGATCTGCAAGCAGATGTGCCTCTTGCCTTTGCCGGCGATGTGTCGGCGCGCGCCGACGATGCCCGGCTCTTGATGGTCGGCGACGACGGCCGCACAAGCGTCCGTGTCGATGTCGAGGAAGGCACCCTGTACCGGGTCATCCACCGCGCCTTCGGCTACGTCCGCACCCACGAAGCAGACGCCGAGATCGTCTGGAGCGACCGCGTGGACATCGTCCCCATCGACATGGCGGGTGCGACCCTCTGGCTCGAAGACCGCCGCGATGGCTTCCAGGCCCTCGTGCACGGTGCTTCCATCGACTTCGACGCGAGCCACCTCATGGAAGTCGCGCTGCGCCAAGAGCCGCAGCTGGTCCGCAACGAGGTTCCGGCCAGCATCGCCTTGCGCGTCAATCCGCCGTCTGACGAGAGCGCCTTCGAGCACCAGATTCCTGCTGGGCTCCACGACGTTGACGCAGACGCCGGAAAGCTCCTCGCCGACGGTGCCTTCACGGCCTACCTCGACGAAGGCGTCTTCACCCTCCAAACCCACAAGCAGGACGTTGTCCGTGCGCACTTCCGCATCGAGAACCGTCCCGGTGGCGCCTACGACCCGTTGGCCAACCGCTGGTTCGGCCCCGGCACGCACAAGGAATACATCGACGAGCACCTGGTCTTGCGTGCCACCGACGCACGCATGGATGTGCGGTTCGACGGCAGCGACGTCCACATCCTCGCCGACGCCATGCAACTGCTTGGTGAAGGCACCCTGAGCGTCGAAGACGCCAGCGGCACCGTCTTGATCGAAGACGAAGACGGCCTTGCCACGCACGCCCTCGACAACGACGACCTGGTCCTGAAGGGAGCGTTCGACCTGGCCACCAGCCAGGCCAACGCTGCGTACACGCGCACCAATGTCGACGGCAGCGGCGACTTCGTCGTCGTCTCCTACGGCAGCGTCCACGCCGAATACCCCTGGGGTGCGATCGCCGCAAGCCTCGGCGCTCTGCTGGTGGCCGGCCTCGCCTGGGCGGCCATGAACGCCAAGGCCGTCGTCGGCCTCGCTGGGTACGCCCGCGTCCAGGGCGACGACGTTCTGCAGCACGACGCCCGCGGTGCCCTCTACGAGATGGTCAAAAGCCAACCCGGCGCCACGTTCCATGAACTTGGCGAACAGGTTCCCTATGGAGCCTCGACGCTCAATTACCACCTGCGCGTGCTGGAGAAGAATGGCTTCCTCACACGCGTCAAGGATGGCCGCTACGCGCGCTTCTTCGACCGCCAAAGCGGATTGTACAGCAGCGACCGCAAGACCGCGGTCAGTGCCCTGCGCAACGACACCACGGCCGCCATCGCGGAAGTCATCGTCGCCCACCCGGGCGTCGCCCAATGCGAGCTGGCCGAAGTGTTCGGCCTTGCCCCCTCCACGATCAACTGGCACATCAAGCGCCTGGCCGATGCCGGCCTCGTGGACCGCCGCCGCGAGAGCCACTACGCGCGCTACTACCCGGGCAGCATGTGGGCGAATCTCCCCCAAGAAGAGCAGGCGCGCCACGGCGTCCTGCTGGCTGCATAAGCCGCAAGCCTAATCATAGGGATTCGAGTCGGCCGCCACGCCTGGCTGAGGTAGTGTAGCTGGTAAGCATAGCAGATTGTGGTTCTGCTGGCCCGGGTTCAAGTCCCGGCCTCGGCCCTATGCCTTCGGGTATCGTGGACGCCTCCCGCAAAGCGGGGGCCGTCCTTCTTGTCCTGTCAAGCGTCACGCTTGGCATCATTGGCCTTGGCACCACCGTGGATGGTGGATCGCTTTGGGGCCTGGGGCTCATCCCCGTGGCGGCCTTCGGCATCATCGGAGCCACGAAGCTGACGCCTGAGGGCGGAAGCAGCGGCTACTGTGATCGCAACCTCTGAGACCGCGTGCCCTAAAGCCCGTGGCGCCTGTGCGCGTGCGTGGCAAGCTTCGACGTCGGCCCCATCAGCACTGCGGGCGCGCAAGTCCTTTCGGCGATCGTCCTGCTGTATGCCGTCCTTGTCACACGCTACGCCATCGTCGGATTCCGCAACGGACTGGCCGACCGCTGGAGCGCAGCCGTCGCGGCTGCAGTCATGGCGGCTCTGGGCATTCTTCTCTGGGACCGCGGCGCCGCCATCTTGCCTGCGCCCTTTGGCCTCTGGGTCCTGGTCGTGGTCGTGCTCGGATTGGCCATCACTCTGACGTACACACTGGGCCGGTACCAGGAGCGCATTGACCGCTTCCGCGACGAATTTGGCGAGCGGCTGTCGTCGCTGCTGGACCAAGTGGTTCCGGAGGAGCGCCAGCAGGAATTGCGCGACTTGCGGGCGCGCTTCTCGTTCTCGCCCGAAGAGCGCCGCAAGGCACCGCATCTGCTGATGGGCATCTTCCTCGTCGTGTACCTTGCCGTGGGCTATCCGCTTCTCCAAAGTGTCCAGGCGCTGGTCGGGCCCGCGACGGCGGACGGCGAAGCCACGCACAACCTCTTCGTCGCCAGCAACTCCGGGTGGCTCGTCGCGGGCCACGTGGTGTCCGTGTTCGCCTTGCTGGCGCTGCTGTTTCTCATTCTTCCAAATGAACTGCTGCGCCTCAAGTACCCTGAGCTGAGCTACCCGTTCAAGAACACGATCTTGCTGCGCCTGCGCGAGCGCGAGCGGGGCCTCTTTGGTGCACACTACTACATCGTCGCGGCGCTCCCGTTGGCCGCGTTGTGGGTCGCCAGCGACCCCGCCCATTATTCCACCACGGTCCCTGCCGTCATGGCGCTCATCGCCGTGACCGTCTTCGGTGACGCCGCCTCGGCCCTCGTGGGCAAGAAGTGGGGCAAAGCCAAGTGGTTCCACAACACGGACAAATCCTACATCGGATCGGTGGGCGGCACACTCGTGGCGTTTGCCGTGGCTGTCCCCTTCGTCGGCGTGCCCGTCGGCATCGCCATGGCGCTTGCCTTCCTGCTCGTGGACGTGGTTGGCCCGGTCCCGATCCCTGTCTCGGACAACCTGCTCAACCCCCTCGCGCTGGCGCTCACCGCCAACGCCTTGCGGGACCACGTGGCCCCGCTCATTCCGTTCTACTGATGCGTGCGCACCAGCGCGAAGCGGTCGCGGTGGATGCGGCGCGCGGCGAAGCGGTAGATGAGCCCGAAGGCGAGGGCGGGCACCACCGGAAGAAGGAAGCCCGTGCGCATGACTTGCAGGGTCACCACTTGGTCGATGGCCTCACGGATGCCCTCCGTCCACAGGATGGCAAACACGATGAATTCGACCAGCAGGCACGCGAAGTAGAACAAGATGGCATTGGCGACGCTGCTGCTGCGCTCAAGCGCATCCACTTCGCGCCGCAGCACCAGCAGGGGGTCTCCCCGCACGGCGTCTTCCAGGCCCAGGATCAGGCTCTGGCTCCGGCGCTCCAGGCTCCGGTCCACGAAGTACAAGACCACCACCAGCGCCATCATGCCCACGAAAAAGAGCGTCACCGTCACCAACGGGTCGAGGAATTCCTCCTGCCTGCGGTTGAACACGGCAAGCGCCCACGCGATGAGGAAACCCCCGATGCCGGCGCCGATGAGCCACTGCCGTGTGTTCTCCAGTGGTGCCTCTCCATGGCGGCGCACCTCCACGACCGTCCCCGCAGCTTCCAGGCTGGCCGTCACGTGCGTGTCCACGCGCCCGTGGCGGGCGACGAGCGACTTCGGTCGGCGCTCCACGTGGCCCGCAAGCTGCGTGGCAACCGTGCCCGCGCCTTCGAGGTACGTGTGCGCGCGGTCCAGGGCCGCCTGGGGACTTTGCTCCACCACGAATCGCTGATGGGCCTCCTGGCCGGCCAAGTCCTGGACCACACGCTGAGATGGCGGCGCGGCATTTGGGCTTGTCCGTCCGAACTCCTTTTGCCTTCATGCTTCTGGCCCGCGCGTGCGCGTCGCCATGGTCGCAGCCGGCATGTGCCGGTTCGGAAACCGGCCCGAAACCCCTGTTCAGCTCTTCCATGAAGCATGGCAAGAGATGGCCAGCCATGTTCCCTCCTGGGACGGGCACGTGGATGAGGCCTGGATCGGCACGGTCGGCTTTGGCGGCCACCAACCCGGCAACAGCGCGGCGCTGTTTCTCCAAGGCACCCCGGCCGCAGGGGCCCCGGCCCACCGCGTTGAGAACGCGTGCGCCAGCAGCGGGTTTGCCCTTCGCAACGCGGTGCTGGCCATCCGCAGCGGAGCCGTGAAGGTGGCCTTGGTGGCCGGCGTGGAATCCATGAACCCCTATGACCGGTCCCACCGCGGCTACTGGCTCGGCGTCAGCGGCGACACCGAAGTCGAGCGCATGGCGGGGCTGACGTTTCCCGGCGTCTACGCCATGATGGCCCGCGCCCACATGGAAGAGTACGGAACCACCGCCGAGCACCTGGCACACGTGGCTGTCAAGAACCATGCCGGGGGAGCCCACAACCCCCACGCACAGTTCCAGAAACCCATCACCCTCGAGAAGGCCTTGGATGCCGCACGCGTCGCCGAACCGTTGGGCCTCTACGACTGCTGCGGCACCACCGACGGCGCTGCCTGCGTCTTGCTGGTCGCCGAGGACCTGGCAGGCACGTTCACGGACCAACCGGTGTGGATCACGGGCTCCGGCGCCGCCACGGATGCCCTGGCCCTCCACGACCGCGCGCTCACGACGATGGAGGCCACGAAGCAGGCGAGCCAG
>JBFKLD010000055.1:0-8012 GCA_041630755.1 Thermoplasmatota archaeon | reverse complement strand
TTCCTTGGGGTGGAGCATCTCTTGCATTCAGTGGCCTCCTTCGGGCAAGCCGACTTCGTCAAAGTGTGCCAAGAGCTCCTCCTTCTGGCGTTCCAGGTAGGGGGGGTTCTCGAGGTACGCATTCTCGAACATGTAGTCGGGGGTGCGCAGCTCGGCAGCGCGGCGCTCGAACTCGGCGATGGCATCGTCGATGCGCTTGTGGACCTCTTCGTAGAGCGCATCCTCCTTCTTCTGGTTCCAGAGGCGCTTCTTGGTGAGGTACTTGCGCACGCGCACGAGCGGGTCCTTGCGGGCCCATTCTTCCTCGGCGTCCTTGCTGCGGTACTTGCTCGGGTCGTCTGCCGTCGTGTGGACGCTCATGCGGAAGGTGATGGCTTCGATGAGCGTCGGGCCTTCGCCGTTGCGAGCGCGCTCGACGGCTTCCCGGGTGGCGCCGATGACGGCCAGCAGGTCGTTGCCGTCCACTTGGACACCGCGCACGCCGTAGGCGATGGCCTTCTGGGCGATGGTTTCGCTGGCCGTTTGCCATTGGCGCGGGACGCTGATGGCCCACTGGTTGTTCTGGATGAAGAAGACCACGGGGGCCTTCAGGACCGCGGCCATGTTGATCGCTTCGTGGAAGTCACCCTCACTGGTGCTGCCGTCGCCACCGTAGGTGATGGCGATGTTCTTGGTGCCATCCTTGACTTCGGCCCAGGCGGTGCCCAAGGCGTGGGTGTACTGGGTGCCGATGGGGATGCAGATGGGCAGGACCTTGGCGCCTTCGGGGATGTTCATCCCTTCTTCGAAGCCGGCTGCGTAGAGCAAGTCGTCCACGGGGTCCGCGCCGCGCCAGAAGTAGCCGACGGATTCGCGGAAGCTGGGGCAGAACCAGTCGTCGTCCGTGGTGCAGTAGATGCTGCCCGCTTGGGCCGCTTCTTGGCCCCAGGCCGGCGCAAAGGTGCCGATGCGGCCCTGGCGCTGCAGTTTGAGGCGGCGTTGGTCCCAGGTCCGGCTGAAGACCATGGTTTCGTAGAGCTTGACAAGGTCCTCCTTCGGAACCTTCGGTTCGAGCTCTTTGTCCAGGTTGCCCTCTTCATCGAGGACCTGGATGAACGGGATGGGGTCCGGTTTCATCGCGGTCGTGATCGGCATGGCGGTATCCTCCGGTTGCCAAAGCGTCTGCTAGGGCAGGAGTCGGTGCGCCGCCGACTTGCTCATCCCATTTAATGGGAATCGTATGAACCCCACGCGAAGGCGAACATGTTCGTGTTTGGGGCCCCTCGTCAATGCTGATCGGGCTACTTCTTGTGCTCCGACAGGATGTTGAGCATCTCCAAAGGCAGGGGCACGATGACCGTGTTCCCCTTCTTCTCGGAGGCGTCGTTGAGGGTCTGGAGCGTCCGGAGGTACAGCGCGCCGGGGCTTTCTGCCATCACGCGCGTGGCTTCACTCAGCTGCTTGGCAGCCTGGAATTCACCTTCGGCAGTGATGACACGGGCGCGGCGTTCACGCTCGGCTTCCGCTTGGCGCGCCATGGCGCGGCGCATGTCATTGGCAAGCTCCACGTCCTTGATCTCGACCATGCCGACCTTGATGCCCCAGGGGTCTGTCGCCTTGTCGATGATGATCTGCAGCTCCTTGTTGAGCTTCTCGCGTTCCGAGAGCAGTTCGTCCAAGTCTGCTTGGCCGATGACGCTGCGGAGGCTGGTCTGGGCAATCTGGCTCGTGGCCACGTAGAAATTTTCCACACTGGTGACGGCGTTGCTGGGGTCAAGGACGCGGAAGTACACCACGGCGTTGACGGAGACCGGCACGTTGTCGCGCGTGATGATCTCTTGCACAGGCACGTCGTGGGTGACCGTGCGCAGATCCACTTTGACCATCTTGTCCAGCACCGGAATGAGGAAGAACAAGCCGGGGCCCTTGGCACCGATCAAGCGGCCGAGACGGAAGATGACGCCGCGTTCGTATTCCTTGACGATCCGGATGGCGGCAGCCAAGAACAAGACGGCCAAGATGCCGACGATGGCGATGCTGAAGATGGCGCCAGGCGAGATGGCGAGAATCGGGTCCACGCCCAGCCAAAGGCGGGCGGCTTCTTGATGCTTCTCACTCCTCTTCCGTGACCGTGAGCATCAATCCGTCGCGCTTGAGGATGCGCACATGGGCACCGACGCCGATGGGGTGCTGCGCCTTCGCAGTCCAGACTTCTCCCCAAGCTTCCACTGTACCTTCGGGGTTGATGGCCTCGACCACGACGCCCCGGTCGCCGATGTCGAGCTTGGTCGGCGGCGCGGTGCGTGACCGCATGGCGATGCTGACAGCACCGAAGACCACCCCGCCACTCAGGACGGCCAGCGTGATGGCGACGATGGTGAATTGCTGCATGGCCGCCCGCGGCAGAAGCGGCGCATCCACAAGGAAGATGACAGCCAAGATGAGCGTCGCCACCCCCGCCACCGACAAGATGCCATGCGTGGGCGTGAACACTTCCGCGATGAAGAAGACCACCGCCAGCATGATGAGAAGGAACCCTGCCGTGCTCACGCCAAAGAGGCCAAGCCCCAGGAGACCCAGAAGGAGCATGATGGCGCCAATCGTCTCGGGCACATACGTGCCGGGGTTGGCAAGGCCGAAGATGAGCGCATACAGGCCCGCCATCATGAGCACGAACGCAATGGTCGGGTCGCCAAGCACGTCGATGGTCTGGGCGATCGTTCCGGGTTCGACCCGTTCGACGCGCGCACCAGCCGTCCGCAGCGGCTCGCCGCTGACCACCATTCCATCCACGCCCACGAGGAAGCTGCGCAAGTCCCCCGCGAGGACGTCCACCATGCCAGCGTCCAGCGCTTCCGCGCCGGCCATGTTCAGGTTCTCCGTGATGAAGCGCTCCGCCGTGTCCGGGTCCCGGTCGTGGCGTTCAGCAATGCTGCGGATGCGCTCAACGAGGAAATTGGACACCTTGGACGACGCGTTGGTCGTTCCGCCAGGACCCGTTTGGATGGGTTGAGCACTGCCGATGCTGGCCCCCTCCGCCATTCCCGCCGGGTTGCCCATGAGCAGGATGAACGTGCCTGCGCTTGCCGCAAATGCGCCGTCGCCTGGCCCGACATACGTGAGCACGGGCACGTCGGCTTGTGCCAGAGCATTGTCGATCTCGAGCGTGGCATCCACGAGGCCGCCCGGTGTGTTGAGCTCGATGACCAGCGGTGCATTCTTGCTTTCGGCGTAGTCGAGCGCATTCTGGATGTAGATGGCGGTGCCGCGACCCACGACGTCGTCGATGCGGGCCACCACAACCGTGTGATCGCTTCCACTCACAGGCAGCAATGGAAGAACAAGCAGGAGTGCAATGGCCCAGCGCACGCATGGCGACGGGCAACGGCGCGCATAAGCGTGCCCGTTGGCGCCTAGAACTTGGGCTTGCGCCTGGCGAAGAACGCGTCGCGCCCTTCCGCGTGCTCTGGGGTCCGGAAGCACCATCCTTGGGCATGCGCTTCGTGCTCAAGCCCCTGCGCTTCGCTGGCGTCTAGGTTCAGGTGGACCGTCTGCTTGCCGATGCCCATCGTCGCCGCAGGCCCCTCAGCGAGGGCGGCAGCCAAGTGCGCGACGGCGCCTTCGAGCTGGGCGGCGGGCGCAGCGCGCAAGGCAAGACCCCAATCCACAGCGTCCTTGGCCGTGAAGGGCGCCGCGGTCCACATGAGGTACTTCGTGCGCTGCGGCCCGAGGATGCGCGGAAGCAACCAGGTGCCCCCGGTGTCGGGAATCAGGCCCACGTGCCGGAAGCTGAGGCTGAAGGTGGCTTCCTCGGAAACGAGCGCGATGTCGCTTTGGAACGCCAGGATCGCCCCGGCCCCGTAGGCGTTGCCGTGGACCTGTGCGATGATCGGTTTCGGAAGCGCATGCATGAGCGTCACGAGCCGGCTGAGGCCTTCGCGCAGGCGGGCAACGGTGGCCTGGGCGTCCCCTTCGAATTCCTTCATGACTTGGATGTCGCCGCCAGCACACCAGACGTTTCCGTCCGCGGCGAGGATCACCACGCGCACGCTCGGGTCGCGGGCGCTTTCCAATCCAGCTTGCAGCGCGTGGAGCGTTTCCAGGTCGAGGGCATTCTTCTTCTCTGGGCGTGCAAGGCGCAGCGTCAGCACGCCGTCTTTCAGGTGCCTGGTGACGGGCTCCACGGGGGCCCAGAGGCTGCGGCCCTCATGACGGTGCCGGACGCGCGTCGTGGACCTTGCGGGCGATGACGAATGCGACCAAGACCGCCACGAAGAGGACGCCCACTGCGGCCGGTCGCCCAAACCCGAGGATGTCGGCCACCAGCGCCCAAGTCAGCGGGCCCAGCACGGCAGCAAAGCGTCCCACCATGGCGTAGAATCCGACGTATTCCCCAACCCGGTCCGGTGGGGCCAGCGCCAGCAGGAGAGGGCGGTCGCTGCTGTGGATGCCGCCCAGGGCCGCGCCGAGGATGAAGGCCAGCCCCCAGAAGATCTCCTTGGGCCAGCCGAAGACGGGCACGAGGGCGACGATGGCAAGAAGGACCAGCCAGAGCCGCAGGACCCACATGAGGGTGCGCTTGGCACCCACACGATCCACCATCTTTCCCCAGAGCCAAGAGATCGTCACAGCCCCCAGGATGCCAAGGACCACGACGCCCTGGACTTCCGTTTCTGTGAAGCCCACCTCGCGCGTGGCGTAAATGCCCATGAACACGATCATCGTGTTGGCCGCGTCTGCGTACAGGATGCGCGCAAACAGGAAGCGCCGCAGCACCTTGTCTTCTCCGCGCAGCACCCGCCAAAGCTTTCGGTAGGCTTGCCGCGCGGCATCGGCAGCCACATCCAGGCGGAGCTTGGCATCCGGCCGCGGCGTTTCACGGATGAAGAAGAACGCCGGAAGCGCCAGCAGCAGGAAGGACACGGCGACCCCGAGGAAGATGAAGGGATGGCCATCGGGGTTGACGCGCAGGATGAGGGCGCCAAGGCTGACGGCGGCCAGCGACCCGAGGTACCCGACGGCGACACCGATGGACCCGATGCGGCCGCGGTTCCACGGCGTGCTCACGTCCGGCAGCATCGCGTCGTAGAAGATCAGCCCCAGCTGGAAACCGATGACGGCCACGATGTAGATGCTGATGCTTGCCTGCCAGGGCAAGAACCCCAGGGGGGCGGTTGCGGTGACGCAAAGCAGCGTCGCGGCTGCGAGAAACGGCACCCTCCGGCGGGCGCGGTCGCCCAAGGCACCCATGAACGGGGCAACCAGGAAGACGAAGCCCATGGCCAAGCTGTTGGGCAGCGCAAAGAAGCGGTCCGTGAGCCCTTGGCCGGTGATCCACAATGGATAGTACAGGCTCACGATGGCGAAGCTGAACATGGTGTTGGCCATGTCGTAGAGGACCCAGGAGCCGGTGCTGCGCTTCTGGATGTCCACGGCCAGCAATCGCGCGGTGAGCAGATGAGCTTACGCCCAAGCAGCCAATGCGACCTGCATGACGCGCTGCAGGCTGAGGTTGCGTTCCGGGAATCCCCAGAAGGGCGCCGCTTCCTTCAGCTCCTCGATGGCCTCCGTGTAGCGGCCATAGGTCTCGGCATCCACGTCTTGCGTGAACGGGATGTCCAGGCCCAGGCGCGCCAAGGACATGCACGTGGCTTCATCATAGGGCACGAACACGTGATGGAAGAAGTGCAAGTAACCGGCCACATGGGCCAGCGTCAGGCCATCCACGTCGGGAAGATGATGCAGCACGTCCGCTTCCGGGTACCCTGCGGCTTCCAGAAATTCAATGGTGTCTTCCTTGTCCGTCCGGGTCCAATGGGGATGCGGGAGGCCCAGAAAATCGTCCACCCAGTCCAAGTGGTGGGGCTCGAAGTCGTGCTCGATCGTGTACAGAAGCGGCTGGTAGCGCGCATCCACGGGGTCTTGCCCCACCGACACCAGATCCTGCATATGGGCGAAGAAGTCGGCGAGCGCGTCGCGATCCCAGCCCAGGTCCTTCGGAACCCGCACCGGCCCGAACGCACCCAGATCCTCGGCCCCTTCGCCGGGCGTGTCGGTCTCGACGTTGCTTGGTGTGCCGGCGATGCCGTCGATCATGCCAGGGCCTTGCCCTTGACCTCGATCCATTCGGCCTTGAAGGCCTCCTCGAGGATCGACGCATCCTCTTCCGTGGGCAGGACCGACGCCAAGTAGTCGGCGTACGAACCGCCGGTGAATTCCTGACCGTCCACGGTGTATTCGCCACCCTCGTAGTCGCCGATGCCGCGGTTGAACTTCATGTCCGGTGCCACCAGGTGGGGCTTGCCGTCGGGCATCGCCTTGTTGAGAAGCTCGATCTCGCGCGTGATCTCGGAGTGGTATTGTCCACGGGCGCGCTCATTGAGGTGGCGCTTGTCCACTTCCTCGTCCGTCTCCCCTTCATCAAAGCGCCCCTTGATGCCCCAGACGTAGGCCCACTCGGCGCTGCTGGACTTGTCCTTGCCAAACAAGTCGTAGGCCGTGGGGATCCACTTGTTGAAGTAGCGCTGAAGCGTGTCTTGGGGAATGACGTCCGCCTTCAGGATGCGGCGCAGGCCATTGGCGCCGGTTCCGAGGTGGAAGGATTCTTCCTTGAGCATCGGCCCCATGCTGGCCGCCAGCGGCTTGAACGCGCTGGTGCTGAGCATCTTGAGCTGGTACTTTCCATCGCGGTCAACGAATTGGGTGAACGTGAAGAAATCGAGCCAGTTGTCAATGGGCTCATTGAAGGAGCCGAGGAGGCGGTTGTTCTCGTTGCTGTTGCGCTGCAGCAGCTTCTGGGCCTCACGCGCACCCTGCTGGCCAAAGTGCTCCATGAGCAGGTGGCACATCTGCCAGCCGTGGCGCTGCTCCTCGGCCATGATGCGAAGCGCCGACTTGCGGTCGTACTCGCTGGGGGCCGTCTCGAGCAAGTGCTGCTGCTGCTCGACGCTTGCAAATTCGGTGTCGCCCTGAACCGTGATGAGCGTCAGAAGCGCATCGCGGATGTTCTGGTGCGGAATCTGCAGGAGGCGCTCCCACTTGGGGCGGCCCGCGTAGTCGCCGTACTCGATGGTCGGGGACACGTTGTCGTAGTCATACTTGGCTTCGAACGTGTAGTCGCCCAGCCAGGCGGTGTCGAAGCCGACCTTGTCTTGCCATTCGTGGAATTCTGCAACCCAGTCGTCGAAGGTGGTGGGCAGGTCGGCCATTGGATGCGCCAACGGAAGGAAGGTATTAGGAAATCGGTCAGTGGCAAACCCGGCAGATGCCGTTGGGAAGAGACATGATCCATCGGCATTTGCGGCAAAACGGCGTGCAAGGCTATGTGTCGGGTGCCGGATTCCAAGCTATGGTCCCGATGCGCGCCTGGATGCTTGCGTTGTTGATTGTCCCCATCAGCAGCATCCTTGGGCTGAGCCGAGCAATGGCCGAGCTGGAGGGGTGGGACACGTTTGCGGGCGTCTGGGAGGCAAATTTCTGGGGAGACCTCGTGTTTGTCGTCGGGACCGTCGGCGCAACCGTTGCCGCCTGGGCGGTGGCGGCCTGGGGCTGGAACGGACCGGACAAGCGCTTGGCCGTGCTTGCCTTGCCGGGGGCGTTCGTCCTGCATTGGTTCACGTATGCGACCGCGTGGAGCTTGACGAACAGTCCCGCCTGGGAATCGGCCCCCTTTTGGGCGTTTGAGATGGCGGGATGGGGCGAAGCCTGGGGCTACACGTGGGAATGGGGTTACTGGGGCCTTCTGATGGCACCGGCCATGTCCTGCCTGGTCGCCGCGTACGCACTGGATTGGCTGCGCCCGAGCACAGTTGGATCAGCGTCCGAAAGCTGAGACCCGCGCCTCAGGCGCCACGCGTCAAGGGGCCACAGCCTCGCGCCACAAGGGAAGCGAAAATGCAGCCAACGCAAGGACCGAACCCCATTGCGCGGCCGTGATGGCACCCAAGGTGATCCAAGCCACGTAGCCAAAGAGGCCGAGGAATGCCAAGACCTGGAGCACCGTGAGCCATCGTGGCCGTGGATCTCCCTGCTCC
>JBFKLD010000054.1:0-8077 GCA_041630755.1 Thermoplasmatota archaeon | reverse complement strand
CCGTCTGAGCCAGGAGCTTCTGGACCGCGGGGATGGGGCCGATGCCCATCACTTCCGCTTCGACGCCTGCCACCGCGGAGCCCAGGATGCGCGCCCGGATGGGCAGGCCGTGCTCTTCGGCAAAGGCGCGGCTGGTGATGAGGCTCATGGCGGCACCGTCGCTCATCTGGCTGGCGTTGCCGGCGGTCACGACGCCGCCGTCAATGACGGTCTTCAAGCCCGCGGTCGCCTCGTAGGTCGAGCCTTTGCGGATGCCTTCGTCGTGGGCGACTTGGAGAACCGTTCCGTCCTCCTGGGGGACCTCCACGGTGTGGATCTCACGGTCGAAGATGCCGTCTTCTTGCGCTTTCTCGGCAAGATTGTGGCTGCGGACACCCCAGTGGTCCATGTCTTCACGCGTGATGCCGTAGCGCTTGGCGACCTCTTCGGCGGTCTGCAGCATGGAATTGTAGTACGTTTTGCGGGTGTCCCACATGCGGGGGTTGACGTACAGCTCCGGCGTCATCCCGGTCATGGGGATCATGCTCATGGTCTCGGCGCCGCCTGCGATGATGCATTGGTTCCAGCCCTGCTCAATGGTGGCTGCCGCCAAGCTCATGGCGTAAGCGCTGCTGCTGCAGAAGCGGTTGATGGTGGCGGCGCCCGTGCTGTCGGGCAGCCCGGCAAGCAGCCCGATCTGGCGGGCCACGTTGTAGCCCTGCGGCCCTTCCGTCATCGCGCAGCCGACCAGCAGATCTTCCACGAGGTCCGGGGCCACACCGGTGCGCGCCAGCAGGCCCTCGATGGCCCATGCGCCTAGGTCGTCACTGCGAGTCTTGGCAAAGGAGCCCTTGAATGCACGGCCGATCGGCGTGCGCACGGCGTCCACGATGACAGCTTCCATCGCCAGCGAGCATGCCTGCTGGCGGAAAACCCTTGGGACGCGGGCCCGAATTGGCCATAGGGCAACCTGTAAGGCCTGGCAGCACGCAAGGGACCGGCATGCGCTGGCTTGCGGTCGCGGTCGTGTTCTTGCTTGTGCCGGTGGCGGCATCGGCGCCCTCGGAGAAGGCGGTGGAGCGCGTGTACGATGCCAACGGGCGGCTGCTGTGGGAGCGCGGCCACGAGGATGGCCTGGATTACCAGAAGTTCTACCGCCACGCAAAGCCGGACAACCCGGGCAAAGGCGGCAACGGCGGCAATGGGGGCAACGGCGGCAGTGGCGACGATCCGGGCACGGACTGCGAAAGCGACAAGTTCCGCGAAACCGGTTACGCCTGGACGGTTGCATACGCTGCCGTGGCGTCCAGCCACGTGGCTCAATTCCAAGCAGCCGGCGACGTGTGGGGCAACGCCACGGGAAGCGCGCTCTTTGCTGGCGTGACGTTCGACGCGCGGGCTGCACCCGGCACACGGGACGGCGTCAACGCGTTCGGCTTTGCCGACCTGGGCGCCTCGAGCACGATCGCCGTGACGACCACATGGTACAACCGCTTCACAGGTGAAGCAGTCGAATCGGACGCGCAGTACAATGCACACTACGCATGGTCCACCGATGGCAGTGCTGGAAGCATGGACGTGCTCAACATCGCGGTCCATGAGATCGGCCACACGCTCGGCTTGGACCACCCCAAGGGCAAGGGCATCGATTGCCTGACCATGCATGCGTACGCGTCCGCTGGCGAGACACAGAAGCGCACGCTCGGCGACGGTGACATCTTGGGCATCCGGGCCCTGTACGGCCCATAATGCCATGAGCCGATTGCGCATCGGCGCCCTGTGCGCGGCCCAGCCATCGCCCTCGCCCTCGCGGTCCTGAGCGTCTCGTTTGCCGCGCCGCTGTTTCGCCTCGCCGATGCGCCCCCCCTGACGGCATCGTTCTGGCGGCTGGCCATCGCCGTGCTGCTGCTTCTGCCGTTCACGCGGGGAAGCTGGGCCACATGGCGCGCCTGGGGACGCACGGATTGGCTTCTGGTGGCGGCCAGCGGCATCGCGTTGGGGGCACATTTTGCGCTCTGGGTCACAAGCCTCTTTCTCACGACCGTGGCGGCAAGTGTTGCGCTGGTCACGCTGCAGGCCGTCTTCGTGGCACTCGGGGGACATTTCATCCTGGGCGACAAGCTGGGACGTCTGGGCTGGTGGGGCGTCATGATCGCCACCGTCGGGGCCGTCACGCTGTCCATCATGGACGCGTGGGACGGCTTCGACCTGAGCCGCCGGGCACTGCTTGGCGACCTGCTGGCCATTCTGGGCGGCCTCGGGTCGGCAGCCTACATGCTCATCGGCCGACGCGTGCGCGCCACAGCAGGCCTGGTGTCGTATGTGCTGCCCGTGTACGCCATCGCCGCGGCCGCGATCCTGATGGCCTTGCCGTTGGTGGGGCAACCGCTTGGCACAGGACTTCCACCGAAGACGTTCCTCCTGTTCATCGCCCTCGCCGCGGTGCCGATGCTCGGCGGGCACACACTGGCCAATTGGTGCTTGCGCCACATGCAGGCCCACGTGGTGGCCACGTGGATCCTCTTGGAGCCTGCCGGGGCGGCCCTCCTTGCCTGGCCCCTGCTCGGTGAGGTGCCGGGGTGGGGCGTGGTTCTCGGAGGATCGATGGTGCTTCTGGGCGCTGGACTGACGGTGCGGCCGTCCGGGCACCGTCCGCCCGCCGATGTTTCGCTCCAACCTTCTTGAACCACGGGACCTTGGGCCTTTGTGACGCGCGCCAAGGCCGAAGCGGCCCGCCAGGCAGCCCGCCAGCTGATGTCCAGTTCGAACGCGTCGAGGCAAGCCGCGTTGCATGCATGCGCGGCGGCACTCGAACGCCATGCCCCCACCATCCTGGAAGCCAACGCGAAGGACTTGGCCGCAGAGGTGGATGAAACCCTGCGTGGACGGCTTGCCTTCACGAAGGAGAAGCTGGCCACCGTGTGCGATGGGCTTCGGCAGCTTGCAGACATGGAAGATCCTCTGGGCAAGACGCTTCGCAGCACGGTCCTCGATGACGGATTGCACCTCTTCCAGGTGACCTGCCCCCTTGGCGTCGTGGCATGCATCTTCGAATCCCGCCCCGACGTGGTGGTCCAGATTGCCGGGTTGACGCTGCGCAGCGGCAACGCCGTGCTTCTGAAGGGAGGCACCGAAGCGCGGCACAGCAATGCGGCGCTGGCTGCCGCGATGCGGGAAGGCGCGCAAGCCGCAGGCCTGCCCGCGGACGCCGTCCAGCTGCTCGACGACCGCCAAGAGGTCGAAGCCCTGCTTGCCATGGACG
Source organism: Thermoplasmatota archaeon (assembly GCA_041630755.1). Classification (GTDB taxonomy): domain Archaea; phylum Thermoplasmatota; class E2; order JACPAO01; family JAHFTW01; genus JBFKLD01. The sequence continues at coordinate 4,836 of JBFKLD010000054.1, read as the reverse complement.
ACCTGGTGGATCTCATCGTTCCGCGCGGCAGCAACGCCCTCGTGCGCCACATCCAAGCAAGCACCCACATTCCTGTCCTCGGCCACGCCGCCGGCGTGTGCCATGTGTACATCGACGCGCATGCCGACGCCCAGAAAGCCCGCGCGATCGTCGTGGATGCAAAGACCGACTACCCGTCGGCCTGCAACGCCATGGAGACGCTTTTGATCCACAAGGATCGCGACGACTTGATGGAGCGCCTCGTCACGGATCTCGTGGATGCCGGAGTCACCGTGCGCACCGATGCCGCTGCCGCTGCCAAGCTTGGCGTGACCCCGGCGGGCGACGACGACGGAACGGAATGGGGCGACCTGACCGTTCTTGTGCGCCGCGTGGATGACCTCGATGCGGCCCTTGCGTACATCGCGGCCCACGGCAGCGGCCACACGGACGCCATCGTCACCGAAGACGAAGCCGCCATGCGGGCCTTCGTCGCGGGTGTGGATGCGGCAGGCGTCTACGTGAATGCGAGCACGCGCTTTGCGGACGGCTACCGCTACGGCCTCGGTGCCGAAGTGGGCATCAGCACGGGCAAGATCCATGCGCGCGGCCCCGTCGGACTGGACGGCCTGACCACCACGCGCTGGATCTTGGTCGGCGACGGGCACACAGCCGGGCAGTACAAGCAGAAGCCCTTCAAGCATGAGCGCGGTGCTCCCTTCGATATGGAGGCCCTCCATGCCTGAGCCCGAGACCCAGGTGCGGGACGTCGAGGCCAAGCGCATCGTTGTCAAGCTCGGCACGAACACCCTTTGCGACCCCGACGGTCGCCCCGACACGGACCTGCTGGATGCCCTTGCCGCGGAGATGCATGCGCTGGCAAGCCAAGGAAAGCAATTCATCGTCGTCAGCAGCGGATCGATCGGATGCGGGCGGCACGTGATGGGCATGCGGGAATTGCCGCAAGACGTCACGCAGCGCCAAGCCCTCGCCGCGCTCGGGCAGCACCGCCTCATGGGCGCGTGGGACGCCGCGCTTCGCAAGCACAAGTCGCACGCCGCGCAGCTGCTTCTGACGCACCACACGTTCGACCGCCGCCGCAGCTACAACCACTTGCGCCAGTGCATCGAGGAGCTGTTGTCGATGCAGGCGGTCCCGATCCTGAACGAGAACGACAGCGTGTCCGTGCGCGAGATCGATGCGACCTTTGGGGACAACGACCGCCTGGGGGCCCTCGTGGCCGCCAAGATGGACGCGGACTTGTACATCATCTTGAGCGACGTCACGGGCCTCTTTGACAAGCCACCCCACGCGGATGGTGCGCAGGTCGTCCACACCGTTGACGCCGTCACGGACGAGATCCTCGACATGGCCGGAAAGGGACGCACCCATGGCCGCGGCGGCATGCGCAGCAAGCTCGAATCCGCCAAGCAGCTGACCGAAGCCGGCGTGCCGGTGTGCATCGCCTACGGCCGTGCGCCGGGCGTCATCTCCAGCATCCTGGCAGGCGAAGAGACCGGCACGTGGTTCCACCCCGTCGGACATCAGGATGGCAAGAAGCGATTCCTTGTCGCCGCCCACAGCGCCGGCCAGATCACGATCGATGAAGGCGCCCTCAAGGCCCTGCAGGCGGGCAACCACTTGCTGCCCGCCGGCGTCCGCGGCGTGGAGGGCGAATTCCCCGTCGAGAGTGTCGTCGAGCTTGTGCTCGATAGCCACGTGGTGGGCAAAGCCGTCAGCCAATTCAGCAGCAAGGACCTGCGCGCGTGCATGGGCTGCCAAAGTGACGAAGTCAAGGCACTTCTCGAGCTGGAAGGAAGCGTCAACGTGACGCGCAAAGGCCGCCTCGCCTTGCTCTGATCAGGTCTCGCACTCGATGTCGCGAAGCACAGCCGTGAGCGCCTCCAAGGCACGCATGTGCTTGAGGGCCTTCAGCAGGTTGCCCGTCAAGTGCAGCTTGCCCGACATGACCGCCTTGCGCTCGGGCAGCTCGCCGTCTTGGACCTGCGCCCAGATCTTGTAGTCGCCACTCACCACGAACGTCGGCGTCGGCATGTCCTTGGTCACGGTGGCATAGTCGTGGCCCAAGCGGTAGTCCGCCAGACCCGCGTCATCGAACGCCACGTAGATGAACCCGTAGCGCTCCGGCGGCGGATTCAAGATGATGCAAAGGAGGCTGACCTTCGCACCCTTGGTTGCAGCCAAGATGCGCGGGTCGTCTTCGACCGCTTCGAGGCACGCTTCGGCCCACGCTTCGGAAAGGTACGGGACTGCCAACGCGTGGCGCACGGAGGGTGACAAAAAAGAAGCCTCCGGCTCCCACCGTGGGTCTTATCTTGGGATTGCCCCCATGGCGATGCATGGCAGACGTGGCGACCGTGACCGGCGCGGACTTCGAGAACTTCACCCAGCAGGACGGCGTCGTCCTCGTGGACTTCTGGGCCCCCTGGTGCGGACCCTGCAAGCGCATCGGCCCGATCATTGAAGAGCTGGCCGGCGAGATGCCCGATGTCAAGTTCGGCAAGGTCAACACGGACGAGAACCAAGAGACCGCCGCCAACAACGGCGTCATGAGCATCCCGACCCTGGTGATCTACAAGGACGGCAAGAAGGCCGACACCGTCGTCGGCGCCGTCCCCAAGGACCAGCTGGTCTCCGCCCTCAAGAAGTACCTGTAAGGGCCAAATCTTTGAAGGGCAGCAACGGTCGGAACATCGTGTCCGGGACCCCTGGCCGCCGAAGCGTCGTCTTGCGAGCGGGACCGCCGCGCCACAAGCCCGGACCCCTTGACGGAGCCATGGGCATCCTGGGGGCGATCTTGCTCGTCGTGGCCGTCATTTTGACGTTCACGCTCCCCGAGGAGGATGTGGTGACGCCGCAGTTCCGGGTGAGCTTCCAAGAGCACCAGGGCGAGCAGTTTGGCACCCAGTCCTCCTCCGGACCCGTGCCGGAGGGCGGCAGCGTGGACTTCGTCTACGACATTCCGGAGGACAATGTGTTTCGCATCGCGTTCACGGTGGCGTTCGAAGACGACGAGCCGGCAAGCGACCCGGACCGCTTCACCGTGCAACTGCTTGACCCCAACGGCAACGTGGCTGGCCCCGATGCGGTGCTGACGCTCAAGCCTCCGCGGCAAGAGAAGCCCGAAGACATCCCCGCGGACCCGACCCCCGACCAGCGCTTCGTGAGCGAGCGCATGGAGTTCGTGGTGCAAGTGGATGTCGTCGAGCGCCCCAAAGACACCTTGGTGCCCGCAGACCATCCCCAAGAAAGCGTGGACGAGGCTGCGGACCGGCTCTTGCCCAGCTACCATTTCCCCACGGCCGGCGCTTGGACGGTGCGCCTGAGCCTGGACCAAGCAGGCGACTGCCCGCAGCCCGACGGCAACCCCGACACGAACATCCGCGTGCAGGAGTGCATGCGCCAAACGGGGCCCTCGGGGCAGGACCTCGGAAACAGCGTGACCGTCACCAAGCTGGACACGTTCTACTACACGGCCGCGATCGAGCCGCTGGGCCCCTGAAGCGAAGGGATTAGGAGCCCCCGCCGCTTGGCGCGTGCGTGCACCAGGATACCGTGGTCGGCATCGTCGGCGCCGTCGTGCTCGTCTCTGTGATGGTCGGCGTCTTTGTTTACGAGTACAACAACGTGGACGAGCAACCGCTGCCGGACAGTGAGTTCCACGAACGCTTCCCCACCCTCAACGCCACCGGCGACATGGACTGCGACGGCACCCCGAACGCAGAGGATGACGACATGGATGGCGATGGCACCCCGAACGATGAGGATGATTCGTCCAGCGTGCACCAGATGACAACGGGTAGCCTGGGCCCCGGCACGCCCGCCAACATCAATTCCGTGAGCCACGGCTTCTGCGTGGACGCCGGAAACCTCGGCGGCACCGTGGACGTGACCGTGGACCCGAACGCCGCGACACCTGGCGGATTCGAGATTGTGCTGACGTTCCCGGACGGAACCGAAGATGTGCGCTCGGGCATCGGCGTCTCGTTCACGCTGGACGCGGATGCCGCGCAGGGCAGCTACACGGTGACGGTGCGCACCTCCGGCATCAGTCCCGGCGGCAGCGTGGAAATGATGAGCACCATCAACTACTGATGTGGTCTTGGGCTGCCGCCTTGTTCGCCCTCAACGGGCTGCTCGGGGCTGCCCTTTTCTTTGCGCTCAAACGCCGCGAGAGGGAGTGGGTCCTTCGGCGGCGAAGCTACCGCCGGATGCGCCTACACCGCAAAGCGAAGCAAGGCGGCAACGCCGGATAGCTGCGCAAGGCGCGCTCCCGCATCGTGGCCGCTTGCCACCACGTGGACCTTGCAGCGCGTCTGCTCCGCCAACCGCAGCAGACCCTCGATGCCGCCTTCGCGCAGCAGCGTATCGGTGACGAGGATCTCGTCGGCTGCGCCGGCTTGCACGGCGCGCTCCACTTCGTCAGGCCCGACGGCGGCCAACCCATCCGGGCGGCCAAGCTGCTCGAACATGGCCTCCACCTTTTCCGTTTCCACCGACACCCGGTGGTCGCGGCTGACCTTCTGGACCGTGCCGCGCCGCAGTGCCTCTTGGATGCCGCCGCGCCCGCCTTGGCTGGTGCCGTCGCTCAGGATGCCGCGGCTCAGGTCCGTGTGCTTCTCGCCTAGATACGAAAGGAATTCTTCCCTCCACCAGCCCGGGCCGACCACGACGCACGGCACATCATTGCTGGTCCGGAGCGTGGCGAGGCTCTTGGCGGCCTCTTCGTAGAAGCGCCGCTTGGCATCGGCGGCGCCGGCAAACGCCTTGCCTTGGCCTCCGGCAGGAAGGGACCCGAGCCATTGGACGCCGTGGCCACGAAGCACCGCAAATTGG
>JBFKLD010000053.1:0-8161 GCA_041630755.1 Thermoplasmatota archaeon | reverse complement strand
GCGCGCAGGTCGAACTGACGTCTCCAAGCGGCCAGACCATCCGCATGACCAACACGAACTGCTCCCAAGTCAACAAGGGCACAACATTCACAGAGCAGGGCACATGGACGATCCGCTACACCCTGACGGGGTATCAAGGAAGCATCCAAGTGGAAGTGTACAGCTTCGAAGACGCATGACCTTCCCCCTGTGCGGACTGCAAGGCAAGGGCGAAATAGTCTATGTGTGATGCGTGAAGCACCACACCTGTGGCCAAGGATGGGATGCCTTGTACGACGAAGACTGTGAGGAAATCCTCGCACCCCGCGAATGGTCGCTGGGTGCTGCGGCTGCATAGCCCACTTCCCCTACCTACGCTTCTTCCCTTCTACCCCAGCCAGGCCTTGCGCCGCCGCGTTGCCGCCGCGTCGCCCTTGCGGACAGTCAAGGAGATCTTGTCTTTCGGCATCTCGGTCAAGGGAACCGAGAACGCGCGCAAGCGCCCCTCGCGGAAGACATGGACTTCGACGTCCTCGTGGTGGTTGGCGAGCTCCTTGAAGCGATCCCCGCTCCACTCAATGCCATTGACCGCCACAACCTTGTCATCGGGTTGCAGCACCTTGTAGCATGGAACCTCGTCCGGGATCCGCTCGATGGTCACACCATCCGGCTTGAACATCACGCCAAGACCCTTGGGCTTCTTCGGGTCGCTGTGCTCGCGCTTGAGCGTCCAGCCCAGCTCCTTGAACGCCTTGTCGATCGGCAGCTCGGACGTGCCGTTGACCCAGCCATTGAAGGGCTTCACATCCACACCAGTGGCCTCCTTGACAATGCCACGGAACCCTTCTTCGGGAACCCCTGTGGATTGGTGGTTCTTCCAAAGGTACTGCATCACCTTGTCCAACCCCTCGGGGCAGCCATGCGTGCGCAAGTAGTGGTCCAAGCACAGGCCCACCCACATGCCCTTCGTGTAATACGACACGTTGCGGTTCACGTTGTGCTCATGGGGCTGGTAAAGAAGCGTCCACGTGAGGCGGCTCGCTTCCGCCACGCTGCGCCGCTTGCGGCCGACCGCCATCTCGTAGTACTTGATCATCTCCGCCGCAATCTCGCCAAAGGCATCATCGTCCACGACGCCGGCGCGGGCCAAGATGGGAAGCTCGTAGTACGTCGTGAATCCCTCGAAGAGCCAGAGCAGATCCGTGTAGACCTCCCGTTGCAAGTCGTACGGCTGGAATGCCTGCGGAAGGATGCGCTTGACGTTCCACGTGTGGAAGAACTCGTGCGCGACCAACGGCAGCAAGCGATTCTTGATCTTCGCATCAATGACCAGAGCCATGGGGTCCACGCCCAGCACCGTGCTGTTGCGGTGCTCCAACCCGCCACCATGGTCCTTGGCTGTGTGGGTGATGAATGTGTAGTGCTCGTACGGCAAGCCGCCAAAGATCTTGGCAGTCTCCTCGACAATGGCCCGAACGTCCTTGACGATGCGCTCGCCGTCCATCTGCGGAGGGTTCCACACCACGAAGCGGTGTTTCTTGCGGCGGACCGTGAAATCCAGTTCGAGGTAGCTTTCCGGCGGGCCCACCTCGATGGGGCAATCGATCAAGTGGTCGTAATCATCCGCGGGGTGCAGCTTCCCGTCGAAGGCGTCGGATTCCAAGCCACACCACGTCTTCCACCCCTTCGGGGCCTTGATGCTTGCCTCATGGGGCAGATTCCGGCTGGCCTCGTCGTAGAGCACCAGCGTCGCCGGAAAGAGGTGCGCGTGGTCCGCCGTCACGTGACTCGTATCCACGGTCAAGTCCCGGCAGTACACGTCAAAGGTCAGCTTGACGGCCTTTCCTTGCGTCTTCAGAGTCCAGGCATCCTTGCCGGACTGGCGCACCGCGACGGCCTTCCCGCCAACGGATGCTTCCAAGTCCTGCACGTGGCGCCCGAAGTCGCGGATCTTGTAGGACCCCGGAACCCACGCCGCCATGCGGAAGGTGCGCTCGTTGGGTCCCGCAGGAAATTCCTGGGTCACACGGACCAGGTGCGTCTCCGGTTCCCGGACGTCGAAGGTGAGCTTGACGGGCACGAGGCCCGCGACGGGTGCCGGCGCTTAGAACGTTACCAGACCGTTCCACGTTCCTGCAGCACCGATTCGAGGACCTCGGGCGCGGCAGTCATGATGCCATCCACGCCGATGTCCAGAAGCCAATGCATGGTCTCCGGGTCGTTGATGGTCCACACATGGACAGCCCAGCCGTTGGCATGAGCATCTGCAACGAAGTCGCCGTCGCGGTCAATGACTTCGATGCCGTTGAACTCGATGGGCACCTGCAGCACCGCGTGGTGGCTCGGGGTGCCGGGCGCAGGGCCCATGGCGGAGCCCTTGTACGCGGCAGCCTGCGCAGTGCCCGGGGCAGTGTCCACATCGCTGTTGTACGTGCGGAACGTCTCCGTCCATTGGTCTTGGAACGCCGCGACGATGGTGTCGCTGCCACGGCCAAATTCGGCCAGCAGCTCAGCAAGTGCCTGCTCGTAGCCGGTGCCGTCCGGAGGGCCGTTCTTGATCTCGATGTTCATGAGCACGTCAGGGAATTCCGTCAGCACCTCGCGAAGCGTGGGGATGCGGAAATCCTTCGGCGTGCACCCAGCTGGAAGCTCCATGGATCCGTTTCGCGCCCCGCGCCAGACGTAATCCTCCTCGGGCGCGTCATGGTCCGCAGGAGATCCAAGCACGAACCAGTAGGCTGCGTCGAGGGCTTGAATCTGCTCGACCGTCATCTCTTCCACGACGCCGGTGCCATTGGTGGTGCGGTCCACCGTGCGATCATGCAGGACCACAAGCTCCCCGTCCGCCGTCACGTGGACATCAATCTCGAGCATGTCTGCGCCCTTGATCAGGCTCGTTTTGAGCGCATACATGGTCGAGCTTGGCGCCTCGTTCTCGCCCCCCTGGTGGGCAATGTTGAGCGGCCGGCGCTCCATCCACGAGCCCGTCGGCGCCGTTGGCTGGTACGATTGCCAGTTGCAGGAGATGAACCAAGCGGGCACCTCCTTCGCGGGCAGCGGAGCCAGCGTCGGCTCGGGTTCCGGCGTCGGCTCCACCACCGGCTCCGGCGATGGCTCAACTTCTGGCTCAGGCTCCGTGGCGCAGCCGGCAAAGACCAGCACGAAGGCAACCAGCACAATCCGCATGCCTCGGGCACGGGCCGCCCGGGCTATGAATGTGACCGCCGGCTACTCGAGCAGGCTCGTGTTTCCGCACACAGGGCAGCGCAGCTTGATCGGGCGCTTCGTCGGCGCCAAGATGATGGTCGAGCACTTGCTGCACTTGCCACGCATCTTGCCGTCCGGCATCCAGTCCTCGTTGACGTCCGGCGGCGCACGCTGGGCGCGCACTTCGGGGACCTCGACCATCTCGCGCATCATGGGTGTGTTCTGGGTGTACTTGTCACGCAGCGCACGGCGGCGGTCTTCCTCCGTGACCTGCGCGCGCGGCTCCGGTGCAGGCGGCGCGGGCGGCGTGGGCGCGGGCGGCGTGGGCGCGTGGGTGACCGGGTGGATCTCGTGCTCGACGGGGATGACTTCCTTCTGGAAGGCCGGGGGAACGATCATCTCGGTCGGGGCGGCGCGGGGAACACTCTCGACGTCGGTGTACTCGAATTCCACCGGTTCAGAAGACATGGACGCCACCGGGGCGGGCGCCACGGGGGCAGGGGCGGCCGGAGCCGGAGCGGCGGGGGCCGGAGCGGCGGGGGCCGGAGCTGCCGGGACGGTCTCAGCCGGTGCCTCCATGGATTCAAGCTCCATCTGCTCAGACGGCATGCGGCTCAAGATGAACATGATGACGAGCACGCACATCTGCGCGAACGCAGAGGTGACGAGACCCGTGAGCTGGAACGCCGTGCTGACGTCCACTGCGATCGCCGTCCAAACCATGCCCAAGCCGCCAAGGCCGAGCAGGAAGAAGACGACGGCCAAGAGCCGGTAACCGGCGCGACCGATGCCTTGCTGCATGTGCATCCCAGCTTCGCTAGCCACGGGCCTCTTCATAGGGTTGCCGAACGGCTCCAGAACTCAAAAGGAGAAGGAGGAGAGGAAGGGAATCCGATGCGGCTAGGCCGCCTTGAGGACGTCCACATCGATGCGGAAGTCCTTGTCGGAGACATCGTGGCTGCCTTCCGTCATCGCCTTGACGGTGGCCTCCGCGGCAGCCTTGACGGCCTCGGCGACGTCCTTGCCATCCTTGATGGCTTGCTGGAGGACATGCTCGGCCTCGCTGGCTTCCTTGCCAAGCGCGATGCCGTTGCGGTCGATGGCGTTGCCGTCCACGTCGCAGTGGTAGATCGCAGGCGTCTTGCCGTGCTGGTCGAAGCCGGCGATGATGATGCCGACACCCAGGGGGCGGCGGTAGCTCATGCCCAGCTCGTGGAGGTAGTCGCTCAGGGTGAGGCTGACTTCCTTGGGGCTGACTTCGCTGCCGTAGACGAACTTGTGGTTCACGGCGATGTCGCGCAGCATCTGGCGCACTTGGTTCGTGTCGCCGCCGTGTCCGGTGACGAGCACGCTGCAGTGGCGGCTGACGCGGATGATCTTCTCGGCACCCGTGTAGAGGGGGTTGCCGTCGCGGTTGACGGTGGCCACGGCGATGGTGCCGTCGCCCTTGGCGGCGATGATGGGCAGACCCATCGAGAGCGTGATGCGGGCGTACTTGATGGCCGGGATGTTGCCCGTCTCATCGAAGTGCAGGTACGTGGTGTCCACGGACGGCTTCACGAAACCACCTCATCTTCCGTGACGGTGTGGCTGAACGTGTAGGTGCTCATGGAGTACGAACCTTCCTTGGGCAGGCGGTAGATGACCATGCCGTTGCCGCTGCCGACGTCGCGCTGGGCGGCGGCTTGGATGGCGCGGCGGGCGACTTCCTCGGCCGTCTTCATGGTGGTGATCTTGCTCCAGTCCTGGCTTTCCAGGGTGCCGACGGCGGGGCCGGTGCCGGAGCCGGTGACGGTGAAGTCCTTCTTGGCGATCAGGGAGCCGTCGCCGCCGACGTCCCAGAGGTTGACGCCGTCTTCGTTGCGGGTGGCGAGGATGAATTGGCCGTAGATGCCGCCGCTGCGCTGGATGCTGTGGGCGGCGAGCTTGGCCAGTTCGTCGGGGCTCAGGGCCCAGCCACGGCGGGCCTTGGTGTACTCGAGGTTCAAGCGGAGCATGTGCGCGTAGGATTGCGCTTGGCTCACGGATCCGGCGATGGTGATGGCGCTGTCATCGTCGAGGGGTTCGATCTTGACGACGTCCTTGTCAGCCACGTAGTAACCCATGGTTGCGCGGCGGTCGGTCGCCAGGACGATGCCCTCCGGCGTCTTGATGCCGACGGTGGTGGTCATTGGTGCCCGGAAGAAGCATCCCGTTTAAGGACAAACGGATAGGAGCGGCGAAATTGGGCCGGGAGGCAGATCCAGGCGCGCGACTTCAGGCGGGACTGCCGCCGCTGGCGTCACGCTGGAGGCCGGGCATCAGGTCCACGGTGTCTGTGAGGCCATACATGGTGAACCAGAACGCTTCGAAGGTCGCCGCCGCCCGGTCAACATCAATCTGGTACGTTCCGGCAGGGCCCGCAAGATGGGCGGCGCGCTCGAGGGGAAGCGTTGCCGAAACCGACTCCTCCGGACTGCGGAGGGTGACGAACCCGGCCTGGTCGCCGAAGCTTCCGAAGCGGACGTGGCCTTCACCCGTCAGATCCTCGGCGCGCGTGCCAAACGCTGCACCGCCGGTCGCCATCGTCTCGACGATCATTCCGTCAAGGTTGGAGGTGTCACCGACAACGGCGGTGCCCGTGCGGGCACCCAGCACGTCAAACGGGTCGTCGCAGTGGATGCCGATGGCCATCGCGTGCGGGAAGAAGTCTTCCAGCTCCGGTACGGTTTGGACGCCGCGCGCAACGTGGGTGAAGGTGACTTCACCATCGTAGGTGCCCCGGATGCCTCCGGCGCTTCCATAGATGCCGCCCCGTGCGAAAATGTCCCGCGTATCCACCGAGCCCACGGAGACGGTTGCAAGCAAGGAGGCGCTGGTGGCAGTCCAAGCGCCAGCCGAGCTGAAGAACACTGCCAGTGTGCCGCCATCTTCGGTCTGGCCCGTGACACCTTCGCTGATGTGGCATGCGTTTCTGGTTCCGAAATCCACGGTCAATTCGAAGGCAACATCGCCAAGCACACCGTCGGCGCTCCAGGCGAATTCCGTGATGTTTTGGAGCGGGTGGATGTCCGATAGATCATCCACGCCATCCGTCGCGGTCTCCTCGACCACGGGGATTCCTTCGACCGGGGCGGGTTCGACCTCCACGTCGTCCACGGGGGCAGGTTCGGCGTCGAGGCATCCGGCAAGCGGGAACAGGAGGAGAGCAACCAGCAGGGCACGCATCACGCGGCAGCCTCCTTGCGTGATTATAACCTGTTTGGAGCAACCGCTACTCTTTGGAAACGTGGTGGACGCGGCCGCGTGCTTTCCCGACGATGATGTAGATGCCGCGAAGCAGGTACTCGGTGACGACGACGATGCCGAAGTACACCACGATGACGCTCAAGTGATCCACGATCTCGAGCATGTCGCGCACGCTCTGGGCAAACGTCTGGGTGAAGTCTGCCCGCACCAGCGCCACGCCAAGAAGACCCAGAGGAAGCATCTTGGCGACATCGTGGCTTGTGGCCTCGCTGAAGTAAGCCGCAATGCGCACCGCCAGCACGATGGCCATGGCGAGCGTGAACACTTGCACGGCGCTCTGGTCGTCGCTTCCCAAGTAAAGCAAGCTCATGGAGAGCAAGATGAAGAACAGGAACGACACCAGCGGGAACATCATGAGGTACACGAAGCCGTGTCCTGGACCCTTGAGCACGACGTGCCCCTCGACGGTCTTTCCGGCGAACATGACGCGGTGGCTGATGATCTGGTAGAATGCGTTCACAATGAGCGCGTAGACCAAGATGCCGATGCTGAACTTGCCAAGAGTCGTGATGGCGTTTCCGTAGGCCGCCCAGAACGCTTCCGCGCCCCCGACGGCATCCTGCGCCAATTCGTCTCCGTTGGCTTGCAGCAAGTACACGTGCGGGCAACGGAGGCTGGTCGGTTAAGGCCTGTCGGCTCAGCCCTGGCGCCAAGCGCGGCGCTTGATGCGCCTTCCAGTCTGGTAGACCAGCCGGAGGGTGTACTCCAGCACGACCGTCAGCACCAGCAAGCTGGCGATGACCTCGACGTTGTCCAGCATCGCCTCCATGCGCGAGAGAGCCGTGAAGAATCCGACAATCTCGGCGTCCACCAAGAACACGCCAAGCAGGCCCAAGGGGAGCATCTTGGCCAGGTCATGGCTCGTCGGCTCGCTGACGTACGCGGTCACGCGCACGGCCGCGATGATGCCCACGGCGAGCGTGAAGATGGTTTGGGGCGACCGCTGGTCGCCTGCCAGAAACAGCAGCGCGCCCGAAAGCAGCAAGAAGTAGGCAAAGGCGACCATGGGAAACAGAAAGAGATGCATCCATCCCTTCCAGCCTTTGGCCATGCGCATGCGTTCTGCCTTGGCGACGGCTTCGTGCGCCTCGGCGCGCGCCGCCACGGTTTCCTCGCGCGCCTCGCGCACGGCTGCCTTGGCCTCGGCCAGCTGTTGGGCGGTGACATCTCCTTTCTTCGCGTCCGCCAAGACATCCTTGGCTTCCGCCGCGGCTTCTTTGACCGCCTCGGCTGCCGCTTCGGCTTCCTCGAGGGCGGCGTCTGCTTGCTGCTCGATGGCTTCGCCGCGCCGACCGAGGAACATGATGCGCTTGCTGATGATCTGGTAGAACAGATTCACCAGCAACCCATAGACCGCAATGCCCGCCGCAAAGGCCGCATAATCAGGAGCCGCTTCGGCGAGCCGGTCAACGAAGGAAACCAACAGCACACGCAGTCATGGAGGTACGTGCGCTTCAGGTTGCCGCAAGCAGTTCGTCCACGCGCTGGATGAATCTCTCTTCTGCACCGGCCGGGATCGTGGCGCCCGCCGCGCCTTTGTGGCCGCCCCCTTCGCCGCCCAATTCTTGGGCGGCTGTGCGCAGCGCGGTGGCCAGGTCAATCCTGCCTTGAAGCGCCCTTGGCGCCCGCGCACTCACCTTCGTCTTGCCGGGCCCTGCATCCGCAAACCCGACAAGGGCCAAGTCGC
>JBFKLD010000052.1:0-8194 GCA_041630755.1 Thermoplasmatota archaeon | reverse complement strand
CTTCGAGGAGGCCGGCTACCGCCCATGGGACCTCGTCGTGGGCACGAGCGCCGGCGGGGCCCTCGGGGCCTGGTACAGCGCCGGACAGGCCCGCTTCGCGGAAGGCACTTGGAAGTACTCCAAGGATCCGCGGATCCTCAGCTACGCACGCGGCTTGCGCGGGGAGCCGATTCTCGACCACGCCAAGCTCATCGACATCGTGTACGCCCAAGAGCACCCCTTGGACGTCCATGCGCTTGCGGCCGCCCCATGGCCTGTCGTGGTGACCGCCTCGAACGCGCAGACCGGGGCATGCCATTACCAGGACCTTCGGGAAGGGCATGTGCTTGCCTGGATCAAGGCCACGGGTCGGTTGCCGATCGGCAGCGGCCCACCCGTGACCATTGACGGGCAACCATACCTGGATGGCGGCATCCTGGACCCGGTGCCGGTCCGCTACGCCCTTGACCAGGGGGCCACTGACGTGACGCTGATCGCCAACAGCCCTGCTGGGGTGACCCGTCGCGATGCGCGCGTCTTGGCGGAATTGGCCGCGCGGCGGTACCCTGCCCTGCGCGCGGGTCTGTTCGAGCACCAGGAGCGCAAGCAGGCCGGATACGCTCTGGCGGAACACCCGCCGCCAGGCGTCACAAGCCACATCATCCGCCCTGCGGAGCCTCTTGGCGTGCACCGCCTGAGCCGCGATCTGGAGGCCATCCAGGGGGCCATCGAAGTCGGCCGGGCGGCGGGGACCCTGCACGTCACACGCCAGCAAGCGCCCGCATGACGCATCTGAGCCACTTTGGATGAAATGCGCCATTTCGAAAGAACGCTCTAAGTAGCACGGACGAACCGTTGGCCCTCAATGACCTCCATCCGCGCTGCAGTGGTCGGCGCCCGTGGCTACCTTGGCCGCGAAACGGTTCGCCTGCTCCATGGACACCCCCACGTCGACGTGCTGCCCATCGGTCGGCACGCCCGAGGCGACGCCTTTGGCACCCACGTGCCCGCGATGCGCCATGAAGGCCTCACCATGGGAGACCTCGACGATGCCCATCAAGCCGATGTGCTGTTCCTGGCCACGCCCAAGGGGACCGCTGCAGACCAAGCGGACGCCTTCCTCGAAGCCGGTGGGCGCACGGTCATTGACCTGAGCCGCGATCACCGCATCCAGGCACTCGAAGGAGGCGCCTGGCATTACGGGCTCGCCGACGTGGCGCCTCCAAAGCAAGGAACCCGTCGCGTGGCCAATCCCGGGTGCTACCCGACTGCCACGCTGCTGGCCACGCGCCCGCTCGTCGACGCAGGCCTTGTGGCAGACGGCCCCGTCATCGTGGATGGCAAAAGCGGCGTCAGCGGCGCCGGCATCACGCCTTCGGACGCAACCCATTATCCGCGCATGGATGGCAGCACCCGCGCCTACAAGGTCGAAGGGCACGACCACACGGCCGAGATGCAGGCGGGCCTGTCGCCGCCGGGCACCGTCCGCTTCACGCCGCACCTCGTTCCCCAGAGCCGTGGCTTGCTCGCCACGACGTACCTCCCGTTGGCCGACGGAGTGACGCAAGAGCATGTGGACAATGTCCTCGAGGAAGCCTACCAGGACGCGCCTTTCGTGCGCGTCGATGCTGAGCCGGACACCGCGCACGTGACCGGAACCAACATGGCGGACGTTGCAGGACACGTCGATGAAGCAGCAGGGATCATCGTCTGCCGCGGAGCCATCGACAACTTGGTCAAGGGTGGCGCGGGGCAAGCCGTGCAGAACATGAACCACTGCCTCGGCTTCGACGCACAAGACGGTCTTGCGCACACGGCGGTGGGGATCTGATGCAGCGTTTTGATCACCCAGACCTGGTCGTTGACGGGTTCCGCTGCGGAACGGCATCCTTTGGCTTGAAAAGCGGGAACCGGCCGGACATCGCCGTGCTGGTGTCCGACCGCCCCTGCAGCGCAGCCATGGTCAGCACGCAAAATCCGTTTGCTGCGGCACCGTTGCACGTCAGTCGCCAGCATGCAGCAGACGGCCGCGCGCAGGCCATCGTCGTCAATGCCGGCAATGCCAACGCATGCACAGGCCGGCAAGGTCTTCGCGATGCGTTGGGGATGGCGCGTGCCGCTGCCGACGCGCTCGGCTTGGAGCCCCATGATGTCCTGGTTGCATCAACTGGCATCATCGGAGAGCCGCTGCCGCCGACCATCCATGCGGGCGTGCGGGCGGCCTGTCAAGCTGTCGCCGACGGCGAAGAAGAGCAGCTTGCCCGCGCCATTCTCACCACCGACAGCGGCCCCAAGACCGCGGTGGCCACGGGGGATGGCTACAAGATCGCAGGCATCGCCAAGGGCGCCGGCATGATCCACCCGAACATGGCCACGATGCTTGCCTTCATCACCACGGACGCAGCCGTGGCCCCGAAGCATCTCCAGCAGGCCCTCGCGGACGTGACCAAGACCACGTTCAACCAGATCAGCGTGGATGGCGACGAATCCACCAACGACATGGTGGCCGTGCTCGCCAATGGCGCCTCCGGCACGACGTTGGCGCCAGGCGATGAAGGCTGGGACGCATTCACTCAAGATCTGCGCGCCGTCTGCCAGCAGCTTGCGACCCAGATTGCCGCAGACGGTGAAGGGGCCACACGCCTGCTCGAAGTGGTCGTGGATGGCACCGCCGATGACGTGGATGCCCGCCGCGCAGCCCGCGCAGTGGCCGCAAGCAATCTCGTCAAGGCCGCCGTGCACGGCCGTGATCCCAACTGGGGGCGCATCTTGGCCGCCGCAGGCCAGACGCGCGCGTTGCTTGACAACGTGAAGGTCCACATCGGGGACAAGGTCATGGTTTGTGTCTACGACGGCGGTCCGACGGGCGCAGAAGAGGCCGCGCGCGAGGCGATGGGGCAAAGCCGCGTGCGCATCCAGATCGAGGCCGACGGGCCGGGGCATGGCACCGCATGGGGCTGTGACCTCACCGCGGATTACGTGGCATTCAACGCGGAGTACCGCTCATGATCCGTGTCGTGAAGGTCGGCGGCGCTGTGTGCGCGGATCCCGACATCGGGCAGCATCTCGCGGATGCCTGGAAGAAGGATCCTGGAGCGTGGATGATCGTCCACGGCGGGGGCATCCAGATCACCGAGGCGCTGCGCCAGTATGGGGCCCCGAAGCGCATCGAAGGATTGCGCGTGACAAGCCCTGCAGCAGCCGCCACCACGGCGGACGTGCTGGATGGCGTCGGCCACGCCCTCGCCAAACAGATCCAAGGCGTTCCCGTGCGCCACATCGCAAGCACAGAGGGCCGCTTCCATGCGGTCGTGAAGGATGCGCCAGCGGGGCTGGGGCGCGTCGGAAGCGTGACCCAATTCGTGAACCCCGAGCCGTTCCACGGCATCACCATCGTCACACCGGTCGGCTTCGACGCCCACGGCCCCCTCAACGTCAACGCGGACGAGGGTGCACTGGCCGTCGCCACAGCGGCACGCGCGAACATGCTCGTGCTCGCGACCGATGTTCCTGCCGTCCTTGATGGAAACCGGCAACGCATTTCCCGCATGGGCACCGAAGAGGCGCGTGCGCTCATCGCCGACGGCGTTGCCGTCGGGGGCATGGTGCCCAAGCTCCGCGCGGCCCTCGAAGCGCTCGACAGCGGCGTGAAGGACGTCCGCATTGGCAGCCTCGAGGCGCTCCAGGACGCCACCAGGATTGCGGTGGAGGTCGTCCATTGAGCTGGGATGACGTCATGGTGCCCAACTATGGCACGCCAGAGTTGACCCTCACGTCGGGCCGAGGTTCGACGGTCACAGATGCGCGTGGGCGCACCTTCGTGGACTTGTTGGCGGGCATCGCTGTGTCATCGCTGGGGCACGCCCATCCGCGCATCACGCAAGCCATCCGCGAGCAAGCCGCGCGCATCCACCACACATCAAACTTGTACGCCAACGAGCCATCGTTGCAGCTTGCCCGGACGTTGAAGGACTGGACCGGCATGCGTTCGCTTTTTGTGAATTCAGGAACCGAAGCCAACGAAGCCGCGATCAAGCTTGCTCGACGACGCGCACACGACGAGGGTCGTGAGGGAACCATCCTCAGCTTCCATGGCTCATTCCATGGGCGTACCGCAGGGGCCTTGGCGGCCACAGGTCAGCCCAAGCATCGCCGCGGCTTTGGCCCCCTGCCGGGCGTCCTCCACGTGCCGTTCAACGATGCTCACGCGGTCGAGGCTGCCTTCGCAGAGCATGACATTGCCGCGGTTCTCGTCGAGCCGGTGCAAGGAGAGGGCGGAGTTCATCCGCTTGCCAAAGAGGCCGCAAGGGCCATCCAGGCCCAATGCCGCCAGCATCAAGCGCTTCTGATGGTGGATGAAGTGCAAACGGGGATCGGGCGCACCGGGACCATGTTCGCGCATGAACACTACGGCTGGAAACCCGACGTGATGACGCTTGCGAAGGCACTGGGTGGGGGCATGCCCATCGGAGCTTGCTTGGTCCGCGAGCCGCACCACGAAGTGCTTGGCCCGGGGACGCATGGATGCACGTTCGGGGGGAACCCCGTGAGCGCAGCGGCGGCCAACGTTGTTCTCGACGAGGTGCACACGCAAAACTTGCCTGCCCGGGCTGCCATGCTGGGCCAGATGGCCAAGGACAACGCCGCCGGGCATGGCTTGGACGCGCGGGGCCTTGGACTCCTGCTGGGCTTCCCCGTGCCCGACCCTGGCGCCACAAAGGCGATGCTCCAATCGAAGGGTGTCCTGGTGGGGACTGCGGGGGACGCCGTGCGCATCGCGCCGGCGCTCAACGTGCCCGACGAGGCCCTGCTTGCCGGCATCGACGCGCTTGGGCGCGTGTGCATCGCCGCCTAGTTGCGAAGCGAATCAAGGGCAGAAATCGCGTGCGGCAGGTCGCGTTCCTCGATCAAGAAGATGTGATCCATCCGGCAACTGGCGGCATCGATGAGATTGATGCCCTTTGCAGCCAGAGCGGTCGTGGTGGCCGCCAAAAAGCCAGGCACCGACGCTTGGTCGGAGCGAAGGTTCAGCTCCACAAGGCCTGTCCGGCGCTCCAGCGGCGCGTCGCCCACCGCAGCTTCCAGTGTCTCGATCAGCTCTTCGTCTGCCACGACCGTGATGTCCTCCCATCCGTGGAAGACATGCACCCGTTCGTCATCGCTGATGCCCGCCAATGTGCCTGCGAGGCGCTGGAGAAGGGACCAGCTTGCATGGTAGGTAAGAAGCGCCGCATGGGTGCGCATCTCGACGCGGCTTGCGGCCAATGCCTCCTGGACGCCATCATCCGTGTCTTGGCTCTGGTCCCGTCGAATGCGGCGGAGCGCCGTGACGATGGATTGCGGCCGCTCGACGGACAGGTCTTCTTGCATCCGCCTCGCCAATGCGGACAGGTTGACAAGGTCCTCGTGCAAGCATCGCGCAATGGCGGGGTTGCTTTGCAGCCACGTGCGCACCTGCTGCGTGATGGTCACGCGGGGGACCGCGCCTTCTAGGCGAAAAAGGGTGCGCTACACGATGCGGTAGGGCGCGGGCGTGCCGGCCTGGATGTCGTTGATGATGTCTGCGGTCCAGCTGTAGCGCGCGGCGATGGTGGCGGTGTCAAAGGCGGCGATGTGGGGCGAAAGCAAGACGTTCTCGTGCTGCGCGAACCGTTTCCGGTTCGGGGGATCGGGCTCGCCGGCCAGGACGTCTGCCGCAAAGCCCCCCAACCGTCCGTCCAGGGCCGCGAGCACAGCTTCTTCGTCCACGACGGCGCCTCGCGACGTGTTGACGAGGCATGCGCCGGGGGGCATCTGCGCCAGAGCGTCTGCATCCACCAAGTGCCGCGTCGTGGGATTCAAGGGCACGTGGATGCTCACAGTGTCTGCCGTGCGCCAGAATGCGTCCCACGGCAAGTAGGTGAAGCGTTCGTGGGCCTCCAATGAGGCGCTTGGCGCGATGTCGTGGGCCACCACGGTGTGCCCGAGGGCCAGAAGCATCTTGGCCAAGCGCGACCCGATGCGGCCCGTGCCCAGGATGCCGATGGTGCACGTGCGCAGAGGCTGCCCGATGAGTGCGCGACGATCCCAGGTGCGCGTCATGTGCGCCTGTGCTTCCGGCAGGCGCCTTCGGATGCTTAGAAGCATGGCAAGCGCCATCTCCGCTACCGATTCTGTGGCGTATCCTTCCAGGTGGTGGACGTGGATGCCCTGCGCTTTGCACCACGCGAGCGGCAGGTGGTCGTAGCCGTCGCTCCGGGTGATGAGGAATTGAAGGTTGGGCATCAAGCCCAAGATTTCGGGCGTCACTTCATCGTGGATCATGACGCTCAGCAGCTGTGTGTCCGCGTGCTGGGCTGCAAGCGCGCGAGTAAGTGGTTCCGTTGTGCTGCCGCTGAGGTGGTCCAGATCTTCGGCCGGCACACTTGTGTGAAGCTGCTTCACGAAGCGGCGTATGGCTTGCGGGCCTTGAACGGTTTGAAGTGCGATGCGGGCTTTCGCCCCGCGTGCCTGAGCCTGTGGACACTTGTTTTGTCTTGAGTGGGGGCGGCAGCCGCGGTGCATACCAGGCAGGCGCCTTGGTGGGCTTGATGGAGGGTGGCATCAAGCCGGAGCGCATCGTGTCGACAAGCGTCGGCGCCATCAATGGCTCCATGGTGGCCTTGGACTTCTCCCCGGACGAGATCCGTGGCTGGTGGCAGAGGTTGCGGGAGCGCGACATTGTGCGGCCTCGACTGGACGTATGGCGCTTGCACAAGTGGCATGGCTACAAGGATGTCACACCCCTGCGGCGCCTTTTGGAGCGCCATGTGGATGTGGATGCCCTGCGTTCTTGTGACCTGGACCTGTGGGTGACTGCGGTGGATCTTGATGCGGGAACCGAGATCGTGTGGACCCAAGACGAGCTGACGGTGGACCACTTGATGGCCAGCGCGGCGCTGTCGCCGGGTCTGCCGCCCGTGCGCATTGATGGGCGCTTGTACGTGGACGGGTCCGTGTGGGCGAATCCTCCGCTGCGACCGGCCTACGAGGCTGGAGCGCGCCGCATCTACGGCATCCTGCATGCGCCCGTGGATACACAGCCGGCGCCGACCCCAGTGACGCTCAAGGACATGATCTGGCGCACCAGCTCGGTGTATTACCATGCGCGCGCGCAAGCCGAATTGGACCTGCTGCGGCTTCGCCAGTCGCTGCCTCGAACGCATCCAAAATGGATCGCAGAAACCGCGTTGACGATCCTCGCTCCGCACCCTCCCATTGAGGAGCCCATTTTGGATTTTGATCCGAGAAAGGCACAGGAATACTTGGTGCGTGGCGAGGAAGATGCCAAGCGCATCTTGCCACAAACGCCATAGACGGGGTGGGTGTGGAAGGCTTGTGGAGCTGCTGGATCTGGGGGTCATGGAGTATGGTGCGTGCCTCGAGCGCATGCGCGCGCTCCGTGATGCGCGGCAGCGCGGCGAAGGCGAGGATGTCTTGCTGATGGTCGAGCACCCACCTGTGGCGACGCTGGGGCGGCGCGGCGAGCCTGGGGAGGTGTTTGACCCCACGCTGCCGGTGTTCCAGATCGAACGTGGGGGCAAGGCCACGTATCACGGTCCTGGGCAGCTCGTCCTGTATCCGATTGTCCACCTCGGTGAAGGCAACCGGGATGTGCGGGCATGGGTGCGCCACCTGGAGTCCCTTTTGCACCGGCTGCTGGCTGACTTTGGCATCGAATCGTTGACGAAGGAAGACTACCCGGGCGTGTGGACGGTGGGCAGCGACAAGAAGATCGCATCCATCGGCATCGCCATCCAGCACTGGGTCAGCTTCCACGGTGTCGCGCTGAACGTCACGCTCGACCCCGCAGAATTCGAACGCATCGATCCGTGTGGTCTGGGGGCGGCTGTGATGACCAACATGGTGCGCGAGGGCGCCGAAGTGTCCATGGAGGATGTGCGGGCGTGGGTGCGTGCGCACGCGGTGGAGCATGTGGCTTCGTTCCGGCCACGCCGCACCGCATAGTGTGGACATGTCTGCCTTTGCGTGGGGTCTCGCCCGCCATGAACGGATATGCGCGAAAACATGCCATTTATTCGGATGTTTGCCAAGTTTCACGCATTCACGCAAAACTGGGGCGTTTGTGGGTGCCAACCGGGGGCGTTAAGAGACGCCAGGCGGGGTGCGGGGCCATGACCCGCGTGGCGCTCTATACGCGCGTCAGCACCGAGGACCAGGCCAAGGAAGGCTTCAG
>JBFKLD010000051.1:0-8248 GCA_041630755.1 Thermoplasmatota archaeon | reverse complement strand
TCACGGCGCCAAGAGAAGGTGCTGGTCGTGGAGCGCCGCGCCACGCGCATGCGGCCGCCTCAGGGCGGCGGGTCGCAGTTGGGTGACGGACTGGAGCATGGCGACGGATCGCAGCAGGGCGACGCCCCTCGGGAGGCCGGATGGCGCAAGCGCTGGATGGCGCGTCTTGGCCGCAAGCGATAAACCTCGGGCTGGTCGTCCGCCGCCTGTGCGCTTTGCCCCCCTGCTCGTGCTCGCCCTCATGGTTGCCGGATGCAGCACGCCCCAAGGCGCGCCCGACAAGGATGGAGACGGTGTGCCGGATGCCGCCGAGCTTCTGGGCGCACAGATCACCGTGGATCTGCTGGGTGTGCGCACGATCCGCACGGTCACAAGCGACCCTGCGCTCGCCGACACGGACGGCGACGGCATCCCGGATGGCACCGAGCTGGTGCGTGGCACGGACCCGCGATCGGCCGACACCGACGAAGACGGCTTGAGCGACTGCCAAGAGGAAGTGCACACCGTCTTGGCCGAATGCGAAGCCGGCCTCGAAGGCGTGGACATCGACGGGGGCTACGGCACGGATGCGCGCAACGCCGACAGTGACCACGGCGGTGGCCGCTACGTGAACAACGTGCTGCGCTTCCAGGACCCGACGGGCACCATCAATGTGTGGCCGATCCCCTGGGGTGACGGAATCTCGGATGGCGACGAGGTGGCCGGATATGAGGTCCAAGTCAACGGCCGGACACGCATGGTCCAGACCGACCCGACGCAGGCCGACACGGACGCCGACAACCTCGAGGATGGCGAAGAGCGGTTCCTGTACGGCAGCGACCCCCTGGTGGCCGACACGGATGGAGATGGCTGCATGGATGGACTTGACCCCTTGCCCACCAAGGAGGAAACCTACGCTGCCGGGCTCCAGAGCCTGCGCTTGGCCGACCACGTGGGCGATGCCCAGCTGCGCATCTCCATGGTCTACGTCGACAACGCCTTCGACCTGCCGGAGGGCAGCAACCTGGCGGCGTCGCCGGGCCAAGACATCGACCTGACGGGCCTCAGTCCCTCGGGCCTGCGCCCTGCCTACTGCTCCTACCCTCCTTACGAGCCGTTCGTGCGCCTGCAACTGCACGTGGCGGACATGGATGGGGGCGTGCGCCACCTGGACCTGGGAAGCAGCAGCAGTGCCTACGTCTCTGCGGGCCAGCCCGCGACGCTTTGGCTCCACGTGCGTGATGGGACCTTCCATGACGACCCCCAGGAACCTCCACTGGAAGCACAGGGTGGCCGCGTGACGCTCCACGGTCCGGACGGAAGCATCACTCTGGCGCCGTCTGCCTCTTAGAGATTCAAGCAGCGTAACCATAACCGTTAAGTCAAACACGGGGCTGGTTCAGGTGCTGTCTGGAGGGGGCGTGTCCCCCTTCGGCCCAAGATTTCAGGTGTTTCTATGCGCGCCCACGGTTTCCGTACATTCGCCATCGCCGCTGTCACGTTGTTCGTGCTGGCTGCGGTTGTTGCCCCGACGGCCAGTGCCGCGAAGGCCCAGCTGGCCTTCAACACGGTCAACAGCCCGTCGCAACCCATCGTGCCGGAGACCGGTACCGGCTCCCTGGGTGGCGTGTTGAAGTACAGCTTCAACAACCCCCTCGAGCCCAGCACGTCCGCTCAGAAGAGCGCCGTGCCCATCAGCTTCGACTTCCCTGGCTGCCCGCAATACATTGTGATCACCGGCCCCCGCACGCTCCTGCAGCCCATCCAGGCGCAGACCAACAGCTACGACATCAACTTCAACTTCAACATCGGTGTGACCCGTCAAGCTCCTGGCCTCCAGAAGCTGACCTGCCAGATCACCGCCCAGGCTGGCACCGTCCAGCAGGGTGTCGTGGACAGCAGTGACCTCGTCCAGGAAGCCTGGACCGTCACCGCGGACTTCTACAGCCTCGTGCAGGCCAAGGTCGCCACCAAGCTCCAGCAGGCTGGCCCGCAGAAGCAGGTTCCGTTCGACATCGAACTGAGCAACTTCGGCAACGCCCGCACGCAAGTCAACTTCGCCCTGGGCGCTGCCCCCGAGGCCGGCAAGTGGAACACCCTCCTGCCGGAACCCATCATCCTGGACAGCCCCAACACCGGTGAAGGCACGACGACCGACACCGCCACCTTCACCGTCGCCACGCCGTTCAAGAACGGATGGAACAACGAAGAAGGCGCCTTCCAGGTCGTCATGAAGCCCGTGGCTGCTGACCAGGCTGACAAGCTCGGCAACGAAGTGACCGCCAACGTGCTGGTGCGCGTCCGCGGTGTCTACGTGCCCACGCTCGAGCCCATGGTCATGCTCGGCGCCATCCTCGGCGCCGGCCTCGTGGCTCGCATGCGCCGCGAAGAATAGTCGCGCCGCGATCTCCTTCTCCTCTCCTTCCCCCGATTCTTTGATGGTGCTTCCGTGCGACACGCGTTGCTGATCTTCCTGGTCGCCCTTCCGCTTGTCCCGGTTGCCGAGGCCCAGAGCCCTCTGGACGTCTACGACTTCCAGTTCACCCTCGGAACCGACCGGGTCATCATGCCTGGCCCCAACAGCAACGTGCTCATTCCGTTCACGTTCGAAGACCGCAGCAAGGACTCGACGGCGGCAGGTGGCTCGACGCCCGCGGGCGCCACGAGTCCGCTTCTGCACGACGTGCGCTTCCAGTTCAAGCCTGAGGTCGAAGACCCTGGCTGGATCGTGGCCGCCAGCCCCGCGGCGTTCCAGACTGTCGGTGGCGAGACGAAGGAGGGCAACCTGATCCTCTCGGTGTTCGGCAATGCGCAGAATGCCAACTTCGTGGTGAACGTCACCGTCATCTTCGAGCCCGCCTTCGGCGAGCGCCGTGAAGCATACTACACCATCAGCGGCTACTTCCTGGGAGCAGAAGTCTTCGCGGCCCAGCCGCCAAGCTTCCAGCAGGTCCGGCCGCACGAGATCTTCCACCCCGAGATCCGCATCGTCAACGGCGCCATGGCGCCCCGTGGATTCGACGTCGAAGTGGTCAGCAACCCCTGCGACCTTGACGTGGGCACCCAGAGCAACAACATCATCCCCGGGCGCGAGTCGGGCAGCAACCTTGGCACGGTGCCCGTGAGCATCCAGGCGCCGTTTGACAAGATCTGGTACTTCTCTGAGCTTTGCATCGTCGGATTGGCCGTGGCCCCCACGGACAACCCTGAGGCCACGAAGGCCGTCAATGTGAACATCCAGGTCAACGGGCCGTACTTTGACCCCGTGTGGGCGTTCTGGCTCCTGGCCATCGCCCTCTCCATCTTCATCATCGTCATGGTGGTGCGCGACCGCAAGGCGCGCATCGAGGAAGAGATCCTGGGCAAGCCCCAGAAGCCGTGGACAATTCCCGTCGAGAAGCTCTACCTCGAGAAGCTCAAGGAGACCGACGAACGTGCCTGGTACGTCGTCCGGCACCACCTCATGGAGGAAGAGTACCGCAGCGCGCTGATGTGGTACAACGACTTCAAGCGCGCAACCAAGGCGACGCGGACCAAGGAAGCCGTGATCGTCAAGCACGAGCACCGCTACGAG
This sequence comes from Thermoplasmatota archaeon, assembly GCA_041630755.1. GTDB lineage: Archaea > Thermoplasmatota > E2 > JACPAO01 > JAHFTW01 > JBFKLD01. The sequence continues at coordinate 4,695 of JBFKLD010000051.1, read as the reverse complement.
GCCTGGAAGAAGCGCCAGCGCAAGAAGGTCGAGGCGCCTCTTCGCGAAGCCGACCGCTACGAGGCAAAGCTGCAGCGCCAGATTGACAAGGCCGCCGAGAAGGACTTCAAGAAGGAGCACAAGAAGTGGGAAGTGCTCACCAAGAAGCTGCGCGCCCACCACGAATCCAAGGTCGAAAAGGCCAACGAGAAGCACCAGAAGGCGCTTCAGCGTGCCGCGAAGAAGGGCCTGCCCGAGCCGGAGATGCCGGTCATCCCTGCGCCCGACTTGCCCGAGGAACCCAAGCCTACCTTTGTCAAGCTCGAGGACCACAAGCTGGCCAAGAAGGCCGCAAAGTTCCGCGCTAAGATGGAGAAGAAGCACGGCAACCTGGACGTGCGCTACGAGAAGAAGCGCCTCGCCTACAAGCAGAAGGTCATCCGCAAGGTGCGCCGCGTCGCGCGCAAGCTGGACGACCCGGGCTTCATCGAAGAGCACCCGTTGGCAGCCGAATAGGCTACATGCGCTGCAGGCGCACGCGGTGGATGGCGTAATTCATGGGGCAAGGTTCCTTGCCCATGTCTTCCACAATCTGGTACCGCGCGCCTGCCGGAGGGCCCCGCGGGTGGCACAGCGCGTACCGGTCGCAATCCGGGTACTCGCAAGGCACCGGATTCCATGTGGCGGCCGTGCCGCGCAAGTGCTTGGTCTCCAAGCTGGTGACGAAGCTTGCCTCCTCAACCTCGACGACGCGCACCTTGCCTTCGTCGTGCAAATTGCAGGGGTGGACCACGTCGCGCATGGACGTCACTTCGTAGGTCCGGCCCGGCTCCAATCCGAAGCACAGCTTCTGGAAGGGGCACCCGTCGCACTCGTCGCCGGGGTTGGCCCCGACAAAGTGGAACCGGTACCCGAGCGTGGCGCTTGCGGGGACCAGGGTCAGGGCCATGCGGCGGCGACTTGGGGTGCCGTCTTGAGGCTTTCCTAGAAGACGCCCGTCGCCTTGCAGACGCGGATGGCGGCTTCCTTGGTGAGGCCGCTTTCGCCGAGGATCGTGTAGCGCTCAGGGCGCAGCGTGTGGCAGGTGGTGAGTGCCTCGATCATCGTCGCCTTCGGGATGCCCAGCTGCTTGGCTGTCGTCGGGCAGCCCAGCGCGGCCAGGGCGTCCCGGATGGCCTTCCAGTCTCCGCCGTGCAAGTGCATCATCAGGATGCTTCCCACACCAACCTGCTCCCCATGCATGGCCTTCCCAGGAGCCAAACGGTCCAGCATGTGCGAGAACAAGTGCTCGGCACCGCTGGCAGGGCGGCTGCTGCCCGCCACGGCCATGCTCACGCCCGAGACCACGAGGCTCTTGACGACAATCCACGCCGCTTCCTCGAGGCCGGGCTTGATGACTTCGACGTTGTCCATGATCAGCTCGGAGCCGCTCTTGGCAAGCACCGCCGCAAACGACGAGTACTCCTCGGCCTTGAGCCGGTGGGCCAGCTGCCAGTCCAACACGGCGGTCTCGTTGCTGATGACATCGGCGCAACCGGCCGCCAGCATGCGAAACGGTGCCTGGTTGATGATCGTCGTGTCCGCCACGATGGCCGCGGGAGGCTTGGCTTCCTTGCTGGTGCTGCCACGCGACTCCTTGATGCTGGCGCGGCCGCTGCAGATGCCGTCGTGGCTGGCGCTCGTGGGGCAGCTGATGAATCCGGGGCCGTGTTCAAACGCAGCCAATTTGGCCACGTCGATGACGCTGCCGCCGCCTGCGCCGACGTAGAATCCGGCACCGGCTTTCTTGCCCTGGCGCACGCATTCGTTGACCGACTTCATGGTGGGCCCGGCCGATTCGTAGAATTCGACTTGGTAGCCTTCGGATTCGAGGGCCTTCTGGACCTTTGGGCCGACCAGCTTGCGCGTCGTGGCATCAACGACGACCATGGCCACGGTCCCCATCTCGAGGTCGCGGGCAGTCTTGCCCAGGTCTTCAAGCGCGTTCTCTCCCACCAACACGTGGCGGGGGAACACCATGCTCTTGCGCCGGTCCACGGATGGGCCATGATTCCCACGTTTAAAGGTCGCCGGCCGCGGCGTCGACGCCTGACGATGCGCGAGGCCATGGGTCATCGGCACAGCCATACCCCCGGAAGCGCATCCGCATGCATGGACCGAAGCAACGACGCCGCCTTCATCGCCCAGCTGCTGGGCGCGCCCCGCACGATTGCGATGGTCGGGGCAAGCGACAACCCTGCCCGCCCCAGCTATGGCGTGTTCCAGGCCATGCAGGCCGCGGGGCATGATGTGCTGCCCGTCACGCCGGCCTACGAGACGGTGTGCGGCGTGGCCGCGGTGCCCAACCTTGCAGCCGCCCGGCAGCATTGGGGGAAGGCCCCGGACATCGTGGACGTGTTTCGCGCTCCGGATGCCTTGCCCGGCGTCGTGGAAGAGGCCAAGGCCATTGGGGCTCCGCTTGTCTGGGGCCAACTGGGCGTCGTGCACGAGGATGCGCAAGCTGCGGCCGTGGCCGCGGGCATGGACATCATCGTCGATCGGTGTCTGGCCATCGAGCAAAGGCGGGTATGATCCGCAGCGCGGCAGCGATGAACGCCGTCGCGCCGATGAAAAATCCGATGGAGAGGCGCACGTTGCCCACCTCAGCTTCCAGGAAGCTCCACATGCCTGCGCACATGCCCGCGGTGCCTGCGAGAAACAGAGGCAGCGCCGTGAAGCGCAGGTGATGCAACGCGGTGGACCCGAGCCACAGCGCCAAGCCCATGACCATGATGGCTGCACCGCCCAGCCACATCATCACTTGGGGGTGATTCACGTCGGCCGTCTGGAAGTCTCCGTTGTAGAACAAGCCCCACGGTGTGGCTTGCGCGATGACGGTGGCATCGCTTGCCGTGATCCAGGGAAAGAACGTCGAGATGAGGGCCACGACCCACACCCCCACGTCTACCGTGTCGCGTCGCACCGCGGGTCTACCAACGCCCCCCGATAAACGCCCTTGGGTTCAGAATAGGTGCTCGTCGACGAACCGCGCCGGCCCGGCGGGCTTGAGGCGCAGCACCTGCGCGACCCCTTCGATGTCGGCCACGGCTTTTGCAACCTTGTCCGCGTGCTTCGGGTACGTGTTCAGGTACGCGGTGGCGCCCGTGTCGATGCTGAAGTAGACCGGGATGCCGTCCCGGCGCAGCTTGCGCACGGTGTGGATGACGTGCATCGTGGCGGGCTGCCAGGTGATGTGGCCATGCTCGCCCGTCATGGTGATGGCGTGGAGGTTGAGTGTGTCCATCTCCGCGATCTTCCACACGGATTCAAGGTCGCCTTCGTCGAGCGCAACACGGCACGCCTCGAGGGCGTCCTCGATGTAGGCGACGCGGGCTTGGAACAGCGGGCTCGTCAGGACTTCGTCATGGACGCTTTCCGTCGGCTCTTCGTGCTGCACAAGCGGCACCACGACCTCCCAATCCATGTTCTCGTCGTGGAGGCACCGGCTTTCGCTTCGCTCGCGGTCAACACTCCATTCGCTGACGCCTCCGGTGACAGAGCGGCTTGCGCTGCCGGCGCCCAGGCGCGCCAGGCCGCTCAGGCGCCCTTCGTCCAGATCCAATCCGTAGGCCTTCGAGGCTGCCAAGGCTAGGGCAGCAAACCCGCTGCTGCTGCTTCCAAGGCCCACGAACTGCGGGAAGTCGTTGCGGCTTTCCATGCGGAAGCAGCGGTCGTCGTCGGCTGCCTCGCGGATGGCATCCACGACCATGCGGATGCGTTCCATGGGGCGCCCCTCGACGGTCTGGCCATCAATGACGGCGACATCTTCCGTGGCGTCCGTGACGGCGAACGTCGTGTGCGTGTGGATCGGACCCGTGCACAAGCTGATGCTCGCGTGGAACGGGATGCGGCGCACCACATCCCGCAGTCCGTGGTACTTCACGAGCCCCTGGATGGGGTAGGCGATCGCGCTGGCTTTCATTCGTCCCCCGCGTAGTCGTCGCCAAGGTCGAGCCGTCGCCGCACTTCGAGCTTCAGGCGCTCGCTCAAGTCGAACAGGTATTGGGTCAAGGTCTTGCGGATGTCGAGGGCGCCCTCCACGAGCGTGCCCGTGACAATGATGTCCGCGCCAGAACGGATGGAATCGTGTGCTTGGTCTGCCGTGCGCAGGCCGCCGCCGACGATCACGGGGATGTCCACGGCGCGCTTGACGGCGCGGATCATGGCGGGGGGAACCGGGTGCTCGGCGCCGCTTCCAGCTTCCAGGTACACAAACCGCATGCCGAACATCTGGGCAGCCAACGCGTAGGCCACCGCTTGGTCAATGTCGTCATGCTTGATGAGCTGGGCGCGGCCCACTTTGCCGACGGTTCCTCCAGGTTCCACGACAAGATATCCCATCGGGATGGCCTCCATGCCCATCTTGTCGAGGGCCGGAGCGCCCGCAACTTGCTCACCCACCAAGAACCGCCGGTCCTTGCTGTTCATGAGCATCATGAACCACACCGCGTCGGCGTGCGCGGAGACCTGCGTGTGGCCGCCAGGGAACAAGATCACTGGAAGCCCGCTTTGCTTCTTGATGGCCTTGACCATCTTGTCGATGGTGCGCGCTTTCTCCGGCGTGCTGCCTCCCACCAAGATGGCGTGGCTTCCCGCCTCGGCGGCCGCATGGGCCATCTGGCCAGCCTCTTTCGGAGACTGCTTGTCAGGGTCCAGAAGCGTGAAATGCAGGGGGCC
>JBFKLD010000050.1:0-8354 GCA_041630755.1 Thermoplasmatota archaeon | reverse complement strand
TCGAGGATGCGGCCGTTGAGGTACCGCACTTCTGTCTCGCCGCCTCGCTCCAAGGCCTGCAAGCTCGACGACCGGTGCCCCTTCTGCTTGCGGGCGGCCACCAGGAGCATGGCATGCTGGAGGGCGCGCCACCGGCCTCCCGCTGCCAGCAGGGACGGGCGAAACGTTCCGAGCACGGCCGGCCGCACGCCTTCGGCACGGGCCACGGCAACGCCTTCGCGCACGATGTCGAGAAACGCATCGCGGGCCGCCCGGACCTTCAGAAGCTGGCCGAGGCCCTGGCCGGTAAGGGCGCCCAGCGAGGTGATGCAGCTGTTGACCATCAGCTTGGACCAGGCAACCGCTTCCATGTCCGCGTGGACCTGGGTGGGGGCAACGTGGCGAAGCAGGGTGGCAACGCGTTGCGCCTCGGGATGCGTGCCCGTGGGCCACGGTCCGACATGGAATGCGCCGGGTCCGGTCTGGGTGCTTCGGCCGATCCCTGTGCGCGTTGCCGGAAACGCGACGGTTGCCATGAGGAGGCGGTCGTTGGCGACGTTGGCAAGGGCAGGGCCCATGAGACCATTCTGGATCGCGACCACCGTGCCTTGCTTGCCGTACCGCTTGGCTGCCGCCACGGCGTCTTGGCATCGCGTGGCCAGCACGATGGTGTCGGCGTCCACTGGTTTGGTGGTGGTGGCGACCTTGGTCGTCGTCGTGCGGCCATCAAGGCCGGTCACCTGCAGCCCGTCGCGCGCGATGGCCTTGGCGGATGCGGCGGTGCGGCACGCCACGGTGACGTCGGCGTGGGGGGCCATGCGGGCCGCCACGATGGCACCGATGGCACCGGGTCCGACGACGAGGATGGAGGTCACGTTTCTGGACCCGCTGGGTGGCCTTTGAGGCTACCCCTTCGTTTCCTGTGGGACCCCTTCGCTTCGCGTGAATGGTTTAATGCCCTGCCCTTTGGCAGAGGTTGCGGCACGGCCGCGAGGGGGGACGCAGAGAGCGTGGTTTCATCCACCTCTCTGCGGCACAGGGATGTACTACGGTGGTCCAGTCAATGCACGACATGCAGCTCACAGTTCAGGACAGTCAACTCGCGGCCAAGTGGGATGGATTCCTCCAAGACTACTGCCGCGAAGACGTCCAGCGGGCTGCCCTTGAGTACCCTGAAACGCGCAGCGTGACGGTGAGCTTCAATGCCATCCAGCTGCGCGACCCGGACTTGGCGGAATACATCCTCCAAAAGCCCGGCCACTCGCTCCGTGTGGGCGCTTCGATGCTCCACCAGATGGACGTCACGGTCGATCCCAAGCCGCGCTTGCACCTGCGCATCAAGCAGCTGCCGGAAAGCCAGACCACCATCCCACGCTACTTGCGGGCCGAGCACCTTGGCAAATTCCTCGCGGTCCAGGGCTTGGTCAAGAAGGTCACCGAAGTGCGCCCCATGATGATGGACGCCGCGTTCGAGTGCAAATTCTGCGGCAACATGCTCCACGTCCCCCAGGAGGAGGAGATGCTCCAGGAGCCGGCCATGTGCGACGCATGCGAGAAGACGGGCCCGTGGCGCCTTCACGAAGAGGAGTCGCGCTTCATTGACCATCAGAAGGTCGAGATCCAAGAGAGCCCGGAAGGCCTGCGTGGGGGCGCCCAGCCGGAACGCCTCACGATTCACCTGCGCGACGACTTGGTGCACGAAGTTGCGCCCGGAGACCGCATCCGCATCAACGGAATCCTGCGGACCCAGGCCCGGCGCCAAGGAAGCCAGAAGCGCATCGAGTTCAACAAGATCCTCGATGCCGTGAGCGTTGAACTGGAGCAGGAGCAATTCCAAGACATCGAACTCACCGAGGACGACGAAACCGAGATCCTGGAGATGTCCCAGGATCCCCAGCTCTACGAGCGTTTCCGGGCAAGCTTCGCCCCCACCATCTTCGGGCTGGAGATGGAGAAGGATGCCCTCGTGATGGCGCTCTTTGGTGGTGTGGCGAAGCACTACAAGGACGGCAGCCGGACCCGTGGCGACATCCACGTGCTGATGGTGGGTGACCCCGGTGTGGCCAAGTCGCAGATGATCCGCTACCTGAGCAAGCTGGCGCCGCGCAGTGTGTTCACAAGCGGCAAGTCGGCAAGCGCTGCGGGTTTGACCGCGGCGGCGGTGAAGGATGAATTTGGCGAAGGCCAATGGACGCTGGAAGCGGGTGCGCTCGTCATGGCGGACATGGGTGTGGCGTGCATTGACGAATTGGACAAGATGAGCAAGGAAGACCAGTCGTCCATGCACCAAGCCATGGAGCAGCAGGAGATCAGCATCGCCAAGGCAGGGGTCTCCGCGACGCTCAAGTCGCGCTGTGCCGTCATCGGTGCTGCCAACCCGAAGCTGGGGCGGTTCGATGAGTTCGACCCCATTCACACGCAGATCAACATGCCGCCTGCTCTTCTGTCGCGTTTTGACTTGATCTTCAGCCTGCTTGACAAGCCCAACCGCGAGAAGGACAATTTGCTGGCGGGCCACATCCTGCGCACGCATCAAGCTGGAGAGGTGCGCGAGCACCGCATGGCGCACCCAGAGGGTCCCTACAGTGTGGAGGACGAAGAGGGGTTGATGCGCAAGGTGGAGCCGGAGATTGCGGCTGAAAAGTTCCGCAAGTACGTCGCCTATGCGAAGAAGAACGTCTTTCCCGTCCTTTCCCAGGAAGCGCTCGACCGCATTCAGGAGTACTACGTGGACTTGCGCAACTCCAGCGACGGCGGTCTGCCGTTCACGGCGCGCCAGCTCGAGGCGTTTGTGCGCTTGGCCGAAGCGAGTGCCCGCATGCGCCTGAGCCAGGAGGCGACCGTCGAGGATGCCAACCGGGCCATCAAGATCGTCGAGTACTACCTGAGCAGCGTCGGCGTGGACCGTGAGACCGGCAAGTTCGACATTGATGTCGTGACGACGGGTGTCAGCAAGAGCCAGCACGACCGTGTCCGGACAGTCCAAGAGATTGTCAAATCCCTGAGCCGGGAAAGCGACAAGGGCTACGCTCGCGAAGACGACATCCTCGAAGAGGCGGCTAGGCAGAAGATCGACCGCGCCGAGGCCATGAAGGCGCTCGAAGCGCTGCGCCGCAACAACTCGGTTTATGCCAAGGGTGGCAGCGGCACGTATGCTCCCCTGAGCCCGTAGGTTCATCAGGGAGTCGGGGCTGGGCGGAATCGGCATGTTCGCGGTGCGAAACTACCAGCAAGGGCCCCAACGCCTCTGTGCGGCCTGCGATGAGGAGCTTCTGGGCACGAAGCATGCGGAAGGCAAATTCCGCCTCGACGTGTCGCCTGGCTTCTATGACGGGCAGCGCGTCGACGCCGAAACGCTGGCCAATTTCTTGGGCATGGCCACCGTCGCCAACTTGGTTGGCGAGCGCACGGTCGCGTTGGCCGTAGAAGCAGGGTTTGTGGACCCGGGTCAGGTGCTGAACGTGGGTGGCATCCCTCATGCCCAATTCATGACCGTCGCATGAAATGCGTCGAGTGCGGGACGGAAGCAAGCCTGGTCCAAGGTTCGTGCCCTGCGTGCTTTGCCGCCAAGAACCCGCTTCTGACGGTGCCGGACGTTCTCGACGTCGAAGTCTGTGCGCATTGCGACGCGCGGCACGTGGGCGCCCATTGGCACGATGCCGCCGATGGCACGCCCTTGAGTTGGATCCGTGAGGATGCTGTGCGGGAGCACGTCGGCGTGCACGCCCGCGTGGACCATCCGGATCTGGAGATCTCTGAGCGGGCCGAAGATGAGAAGCACTTTCGCACGACGGTTCACCTGGATGGCGAGGTGGAGGGCGTGGACATGCAGGCCGAAGCCACGGTCTTGGTGCGCATGCGCAAGGGTGTCTGCGACCGCTGCAGCCGCCTCCACGGAGGCTACTTCGCGGCAATCATCCAGTTGCGGGCCACCGAGCGTGATGTGAGTGGCAAGGAGATCGAGATTGCGCACAAAGTGGTCGTGGACGAGCTGGAGAGGCAGCGTGAATCGGGCAATCGGTTCAGCTTCCTGGCCAAAGACGGCCCCATGCACGGGGGCCACGACTACTACATCGGCGACATCGAGGCCGCGCGCAACGTGAGCCGCCGCCTGAAGGCCCGGCTCGGAACCACGGTTCTGGAAAGTCCCAAGCTCGTGGGCCGCCGGGAGGGCGAGGACATGTACCGAGTGACGTTCCTGGTGCGCATCAAGCTGTTTGCGCCTGGGGACTTTGCGCTTCACGGAAAACGCCTGGTCCAAGTGGTGCGGGCGGACCGCGGGTCTGCGGCCTTCATGAGCCTGGAGGGCTTCCGGCGCGACAAGGCCAAGGAGGACGACCTGCGGCGCTTGGGGGGCCCGGAGCTCATCGAGGAGGCAGTGCTAGTCAGTGACAATCCAGAGGGCCTTCAAGTACTGGACCCTCGGGACTACAAGACCGTCGACCTCTTGAAGCCGGAAGGGTACAGGCCCGATGGGGACATGGTCCCGGTCGTCCGTCACGAGGAACGGCTCTACCTTGTCCCTGCCCACGCGGAACTTGCCAACAACGGTTAAGTATGGTCGGGTTGAACAGAAGTATTCAGTCAGAGGGGCGGAACTCTTGGAAAATCGAATTCTCACACTAGAAGACTTGGCAATGGCGGTATCGAACCGGATCGGCATCCCTGAAGAGGACGCCGTGCGGGACGCGAACTTCGTCATGGACATTTTCGGCTTCGATGACCGCGTCATTGACAATGTCCTTGAACCGGAGGACCGCCAGCTGTTCTACATTCTGGAAGAAGAAGGCATGCTGACGACCGAACGCGAAGAGACCACGCTCTACGACGGCCGCGAGTGGCGCACCCACTACTGGCTGTTCAAGAAGAACCAGGTCTTCACGATGTCTGAGGAAGAGCGCGAGATGCGCCGCCGCCGCAAGGCGCGCCCGACGGAATCGGACGTCTACCACCAGCTGCCCGAAGACATGTGGGCGAGCCGCCAGATTTAGTTTCGGCGACCCCACCTTCCCCCCTTTTCTCTTCCCTTTCTTGTGCGTGGCTGTGGCCACGCTCCCCTATGCGCCTCGCCGCGGCCAAGCCGCCATGGTCCAAGCAATCGAGGCTGCCCAGAACGATGGCCACCATCTCCTGGTTGAAGCAGGCACGGGGATGGGCAAGACCACCTGCGCGTTGACGGCCAGTGCCACGTCGCGGGCCCGCGACGCACGTCGGCTTGTGTATGCCACGCGCACGAACAGCCAGCAAGCGCAGGTCCTGCGGGAACACCAAGTGCTGCGCCGGGCGGGCGAAGATGTGGGGCGCTTGATCCCCTTCATGGGTCGGCGCCAATACTGCCCCCTGCTGCGTCACGACGACCGCTTCAAGGAAGGCACTGCAGAAGAGCTTGGCAAGCTTTGCAGTGACGCCAAGCAGAAGGCCCGCCAAGAGCACGCCACAGGAAAGCCAGTCAAGGGTGCCTGCAGCTACTACCTCCAGCTGCTCGAAGACGGACCAGGTCCCGTCGAGGCGCTCCTCGAAGACGCAGAGGACGCCTCCGCGCTGGGCGAGGCAGTGGCCGCTGCCGGTTCGTGCCCCTACGAAGCGCTCAAGCTGCTGCTTCCCACGGCCGAGGGCGTGGTGCTGCCGCACATCTTCTTGGTGGACAGCCGCCTTCGGCGGACCTTGGGCGACTGGCTGGGTGTGGGTCTCGACGAATGCCATGTGATCATCGATGAGGCCCACCACTTGCCCGATGCGGCGCGCGCGCACCATAGCCCACGGCTGACAGGCATCACCCTCAAACGTGCCATCAAAGAGGCCGGGGATGTGGGCGACCCGACGCTTCTGGGGCGTTTGCTGACGACGGACCTCTTGCATGCCCTCGAAACGGTTCTCCAGGACTTGGTGGACGAGTTCGTCCACGATGAGGACGGGTTGCTTCCGCCGGGCGCCCTGGAAGAGGCCCTGCTTCCACGGCTGCGGCTGTCGACGCCCGTGCTGCGCCAACTGGCCAACGAGCTCGAGCAATGGGGGGTCGTGGTCCGCGAGGAGAAGCGCGCCAAAGGACGCCTTCCGCGCAGCTACTTAGGGGCTGTCGGTCAATTTTTGCTCTTCTGGACCGAAGATCAGGAGGCGCCCTACGTGCACCTCGTCACCGGCGGTGACCACCCGGCTCTGGAAGCCTATCTTCTCGACCCTGCCGCTGTCCTGGGCTGGATGACGGAATGCGGCAGCACCACCCAGATGAGCGGCACCTTGGCTCCCCTCGAGGACCATCGGGATGTGTGCGGGCTGCCTTCGGCCAAGCTCGTGCAGCTGCCGTCACCGTTCGACCCGGACAGGCTGCGGGTCGTGGGCATCCAAGGCATCCACCGCCGTTACGAAGCCGTCCAGAAAGATCCCTCGATCGTCGAAAAGCAGCAATCCACCGCCCGGCAACTGCTCCAAGCTTGGTCGGGCCGCATCGGGCTCTTCTTCCCGAGCCACGCCATGCTGGCCAATTACCTGGAGGAAGGTTTCCTCCATGGGTTGGATGCCCGCTTGCACATCGAGCAACCCGGCATGAGCCAAGCCGAGCTGCAGAAGCTGGTCGACCGGTTCCGTCAAGACCGCGGCGCGCGCGCGCTGCTGCTTGGCGTCCTGGGGGGCCGCTTGACGGAAGGCATTGACTACCCGGGCGACGCCATGGAGCGCATGATCGTCTTTGGAATACCCTATCCGCGCCCCACGGCACGCATCCAAGCTCTGGTGCACCACTTCGATCGGCGCACCGGCGGCGGCTGGCAGACTGCGGTCCACAATCCCACGGGCCGGGTGCTGCGTCAAGCCGTGGGGCGGCTCATCCGGGGGCCAGAAGACACCGGGCTGGCCGTGATCTTGGACGAACGCATCGTGCGTTTCCAGTCGATGTTCCATTTTGTGAGCATGGTCGACGATTGGTCCGCCGTCGAGGCAGCCCCAACAGGAGGAAAAGGGGGCTTCGTTGCCGCTTCTGATATTTAGTTGAGTCCCATTTTCATCGCGGGGCCCCTAAACGAAATCAATATGTATGGAACAGAAATAAGGGGGTTTGCGGAACGGGTTCGTGCTGGAATCCCTTTGAGTGCATCCCATCCCCTCCTCGTGAGGCCAGCCGCCCTTCCGTTTTTTTTGTTCAAGCCGCGCTGGGCGCGGAATTCACAGCCACGGCGTAGGCAGGGGCTTCAGGACCAGGAGTCCTTGGCCGCAACGTCGTAGTTGCGGATTGTGACCACGGTGCCTTGGCCGCTGAGGTCCTTGATCTTGGCCAGGTCTTCCTCGCTCAGTTCGATGTCCTCGAACTTGATGACATCCTTGAGGCCGCCACGGCCCGAGGGAAGGTTCATCGACACACTGACGACCTTGCTTGAACCCTCGACGGGAAGGCCCAGCGCGGAGAGGATCTCCAGGCTCTTGCCAGCCTCAATGTGGTCGAGAACAGTGCCGTTTCGGATGGGTACGATCTTGAATTCCTTCATGGGGCCCTCAGGACGGTCTCCAGGAGAGCCATCCGCACAGCCACGCCATTTCGCGCCTGCTCAAAATACTTGGCCGAAGGCAGGTCGTCCACGTCATCCGCAACCTCGTCCACGCGCGGCAGCGGGTGCAGGACGACGGCGTTGCTGCCGGTGCGGTTGAGCAGGTCGGCATTGATCGTGACGGCGTCCATGGATGCTTGGAAATCCTTGCCGCCAAAGCGCTCGCGCTGAACCCGCGTGGCGTACATCACGTCGCAGGCCGCTGCTTCCTCGAGCGTGACATGGGGGGCATCCAAGTGGTCGGGAAGCGCCATTCCCGGCACCGGCACTTGGACCACTTCAGTGCCAAAGCGCCGCAGCGCCGGCACCAGGCTGTGGACCGTGCGCCCATGCAGAAGATCTCCAATGACAGCGACACGCAGGCCGTCGAGGTGGCCCAACGCTTGCCGGATGGTGAAGAGGTCGACGAGCGTCTGCGTCGGGTGCTCGCCGGTTCCGTCGCCCGCGTTGATGACGGGCACGGGGCTCACCTTGGCCGCGCGGGCTGCTGCGCCCTCCTCGGGGCTGCGCAGTACCAGGACATCGGCGTAGCCTGCCAGGACGCGTGTGGCGTCCTCCAGGCTCTCGCCCTTGGTTCCACTCGTGGTTGCGGCATCGCTGAAGCCGATGACGTCTGCCCCCAGCCGGTGGGCTGCGGCCTCGAAGCTCAGCCGTGTGCGCGTGCTGGGCTCCATGAAGGCCGTGCAGACGATCTTGCCTGCCAGGCTCCGCTCAGGCGTGCCGTAGCTGGCGGCCTTGTCCAGGATGGCGACAATCGCCTCGTCGCTCAAGTCGGCGATCGAGACGACGTGCACCTAAGCCTCCAGGACGCGGCTCAGGTCTTCTGCCATCCGCCCG
>JBFKLD010000049.1:0-8356 GCA_041630755.1 Thermoplasmatota archaeon | reverse complement strand
CACTGCAGGAAACCAAACCCAATGGGGCCAATGGATCGGGCAGCGCTTGGCTTTCACGCACGGGGCCAGTAGCGAAGCCTTGGCGCAAGTCGGGGGGGTGCCCGGTGTGGGTCCACGCCTAGAACAGCTTCTGCTGGCCGCCGTCTTTCCGCGGCTTTTCCGCCGCGGCGGAAGAAGCTCCGTCGCCAGATGAGCCTGCGCCATCCGCGGACGTCGCCTTCGAGGGATCGTCTTCCTCCGCGGCCTTCGCGTCCGCCTTCGCGTCGGGCTCAGCCTTGGCCGGCTCGGCATTCGCAGGCTTCGCCTCGGCAAACGCATCGAATGTCTTCTCGCCCTTCGGCTTGCGCTTCGGCTTCCCGTCGGACCCGCCAAACGCGATGCTCACTTCCTTCGGGCCGTGGGCTTCCTCCATCTCCTTGACCTTCGCGCGGATGGCTTTGACTTCCTTGGCGGTGGCCTTCTTGCCAAGCAGGACGGCCACTTCGTCGTCCGTGATCTCCATCTCGAATGTCTGGATGGCGGCGAACTCTTCGTCTTGGGCGAACAAGGCCCGGAAGGGTTCGAGCATGAACAAGCGCGCCTTGCGCTTGGAGCAATGGGTGGCTTTGCCGAGGTGCTCGGCGAGCAGGTTGTTGGTGGCGCGCACGCCGCGGCTGCGGGCCATCTTGCTCAGGTATTGCGGGAACCCGAAGGGCGTGAAGCCGCGGTATTCTCGCTCGCGCACGGCCATGACGCCGCCGGTGGCCAGATCGCTTGCGTAGGCCCAGAGGCGGTAGTTCTGGGTCCGGCGGGTGCGTCCGAGGAACCTGTCTGCCTTGCTGAGCATCTCGTAGCCAGCCACCAAGTCGCGGGGGTCCTTGTATTCCTTGGCCAGATTCTCATCCACCCACATGACCATGTCTTCGGGGGTGGCGTCGACGTCCATGACTTCGCGGCGCAGGCGGCTCAGCTGGGTGCCCTTGAGGATGTGGCGCACCACGTCGAAGATGTTGGCGGTGGTGTCGCGGGGGCCGAGGCTTGCCAAGTCTTGCACCGTCACTTCCGTGCGGCCAAGGCAGATGGATTCCAAGTCGCGCACGGCCGCGCGCAGGTCACCTTCGGCCTTGTCGGCGATGGCTTGCAGCACTTCGTGCTGGACCCGGATGCCTTCTTCCTGCGCGATGCGCCCGAGCGCCTTGGGGATGCTTCGGACGTTGACTTTGGTGAACTTGAGTGTGTCCGCGAGGGCCTTGAGGGCAGCACCGGAGCCTTTGGTGAGCGCGTACAAGTCGTTGACGATGAGGATGATGGGTTGGCGGCTTTGGCGGATCGTGGCCAGGATCTGCGCTTTTCCGCCCTTGTCGGACAAGTCGCTGCCGCCGCCGGCGGCGTTCTCGCCCGTCAAGCGCTCGGTGAGGTTGTCGGCCTCATCGAGGACGATGAGCTTGTGGTGCCCGGCGCTGGAGGTCTGGAAGGAGCCGTCGGCCCCGAAGCCTTGGTGGAGTGCCCCGGCGGTGGCGACGCGCTTGATGGTGTCGGCGTTGCGGGCGTCGGAGGCATTGAGCTCGATGATCTCCCAGCCCATGTCGTGCCCCAGCGCCAGCGCGGCACTGGTCTTGCCTGTGCCCGGGGGGCCGGCGAGGATGATGGCGCGCTTGTCGGGCATGCCGGCCTTCCATTCCTCTGCCCATGCCTTCAGTTTGGCAATGGACGGACCGTTGCCGACCAGCTCGGAGAGGCTGCTGGGGCGGTACTTCTCGGTCCAGTCCACGAGGCGGCCAGGCAGGCGCCACGCATGAAGACTGCGGCTAGAGGCCCACGAGGTGGTCCAGCACCGACTCCTTGCGCGGCTCGTGCTCCACGAACTGCTGGCGCACGATGCGCAGGCTCTTGCGCTGGCCGGGCCAGGGGTAGCGCTCCATGGCTTCGCGGTGGTCGACCCAGGCGTAGTCGGTGTGCTCGTCGGAGAGCACCACTTCGGCATCGGCGGGCACTTCGGCGCAGAAGACGGGGCTCAGGATGACCTCGTCTGTCTGGGCCAGGTAGAAGCGGTTGACGTAGGATCCCTGGAAGAAGTGCAGCGGCGTCAAGCCGGTCTCTTCCTGCAGTTCCCGGAAGGCTGCCTCGTAGGCGGTTTCGCCGTCATCAATGTGGCCGCTGACCATCTGCCAGGTGCCGCCAAGCAAGATGCCGGGCGCCCGCTTCATGACAAGCCATTCGTCGCCATGCGCCGTGCGCCGGAAGATGTGGCAATCCACGAATCGGGTCGCGATGGCGGCCATCTATTCGTCCGCCAAGTAGAGCAGGATGCCTGCGATGATCATGACGAATTGGACCGGCGGCAGGGCCGAGGCCACGAAGGACAAGATGGCCGCGGTGCGGTGCTCGCCTTTGCGGCCCTTGGAGAACGCGATGAACGCCAGAATGGCTCCGACGATCATCAAGGCCGCGATGCTGCCGTAGATCCATTGGATGAATGCTTCCACTTCTTCGGGGGACCCCGGGTCGTTGGCGATGAGCCATGCGATGAGGACGTTCATCCCGATCATCAACAGCGCACCGAGCACGTTGAGGATGCCGCCGACGAGGGTGAGGATGGTGCCGGCCTTGGCCAGGTCTGCCATGCGGTGCGATGCGCGGCGCCAATCAAGAATGTCGCGGCTCTAGAGCAGGGTGCGCATCCGTTCAATGAGCAAGTCCACGTCCTCTTGGTCCACATCGCGATGCGTCACGAAGCGCACGCGGGGGCTCATGTCGATGGGCAGGCACCCGATGCCGGCGTCGTGGGCCAGCGCGCAGAAGTCTTCGGCACCCATCTTGGTCTTTGACACGTCTACGAGGACCATGTTGGTGCGCACCTCGGCCGCGAGGCTCAGCTTGGGGATCTTGGCAAGCCCTTCAGCGAGGCGGGCGGCGTTGGCGTGGTCGGTGCGCAGCTTCGGGATGTGCTCGAGCGCAAGCAACCCCGCCGCAGCGAGCACGCCGGCTTGCCGCATGCCGCCGCCGAGAGCTTTGCGGACGCGGTGCGCCTTGTGGATGAAGGCCTCATCGCCGCACAGCACCGAGCCCACGGGTGCACCGAGGCCCTTGCTGAGGCACACCATGACGCTGTCCACGTTCTTGAGAAGCTGATGCGGCTTCTTGCGCTGCGCCACGGCGGCGTTCCAGATGCGCGCCCCGTCGACGTGCACGTTCGCGCCCAGGGCGTGGCTTGTGTCCACGACGTCCTTGATCTGCCGCGGAGTCCACACTTGCCCTCCGCTGTGGTTGTGCGTGTTCTCGATGGCCACCAGCTTCGTCTCGGCGAAGTGCGGGTCGTCCGGGTAGACGTGCTCCAGGATGTCCGCCTTTCCGAACACGCCATTGGTTCCGACGACGGTGCGCACGTGCGTGCCCGAGATCAAACTCGCAGCGCCGCCTTCGTAGAGCGGGATGTGGCTGTTGTGCTCGCACAGCACCTGCGCCCGCTCGGCGTGGACCCAGATGGCCGCTTGGTTGGCCATGGTGCCGCTTGGCACGAACAATCCCGCGTCCATGCCAAGGATCTCGGCGGTGCGCGCTTCCAGTTCCTTGATGGTCGGATCTTCGCCAAAGACATCGTCGCCCACCTCCGCCAAAGACATCGCTTCGCGCATCTCGTCGGTCGGCTTGGTCACCGTGTCGCTGCGGAAGTCGAGGTAGCGCACAAGGCGGCCACGCGACGCGCTGCTCTTAATCCGCTCGCCAAGGGTTGTCTGGGATCCGTTCGTCCTCTGCGACCTCGAAGCCGGCGGCGGCCGTGATGAATTCGTGGAGGCCTCGCTCCACGCGCAGCAAGTCCTCGTGGATGTGAAGGCATGCGTCCATGAACGCTTCCTGCTCCATGCCTCTGCTGTCGCACGTGCGGCTATGGAAAGGGGTGAGGAAAGGGAAGAAGCCGTTTGTTCACGGGCGGCGCAGGGCCGCAGCGGCCAACAGGCCCACGACGAGCGCGACGCCCACGAAGGGCACATTGGCCGCCTGGTCCAGGACAGCGACCTCGGCCAGCGGCACTTCGACGAGACGCGTGGGGCTCGCCATCAGGCGCTTTTCGTATTCGACGACGATGTCGCCACGCGGCACGGACACCTGCACGGATTCACCGGCGGGGATGGGTCCGACGTGGTGCGGGGTGCCGTCGACGACGATCACTGTGCTGTTGCTGAGACCCATGCCGTTGTTGGTGAGCGTCACGAGCGTCCCTTCGCTCACGGCCTCCGTGGCCACGTCAAGCAGGGCGCCGTAGCGTTCGACGTTCTGGAAGGCATGCAGAAGGCCCGCCCACGATTCGCGCTCTTGGTCGAAGACCTCGTCGAAGGTCACGGGCTGGCCCCAGAGGCTGATGGCGCCGCGGCCGCTCATCTCGTAGCCGAAGGACACCGCACCGGTGACCTCGTAGGCCGTGTCCACGCTGCTTCCACTGGCGGGGTAGATGGTGCTCCAGATCGGCCCGCAATCGTCGCGGACGTCGGCAAACGCCTCGTCGCACACCTTCTGCAGCATGTCTTGGTCCACGGGGTCCACGCCCTCTTCGCCGTACGGGTAGAGCCACAGGTTGCCGCAGCAGTGGATGCTTGCGTAGTAATCGGGCATGACCTTCTCGAACCAGGCGATGTTGGCTTGGGTCTCGACTTCGCTTGCCGGGCTGGGGCCGCGGTTGTTCATGAGCGGGTCGTTGCCCTGGCCGTCCCAGACGACCGGGTAGTTGCGGTTGATGTTCACGCCGTTTGCGTTGAGGCGGCCAAAGGCGTGGCTTCCGTCAGGGTTCACAAGCGGCATGATCCAGGTGTGGCGGTTGTCCACGATCCAGGTGGCCGTCTCGTTCTCGCCGTAAGCGTCCACCAGGAATTGGGCCACGGCGAGCGTGAAGTACACGCCGCTGTACTCGTTGCTGTGCGTGCCGCCGTCCACCCAGATCACTTCGCGGTCTTCCAACGCGACACCCTCGCCGGCTGCAATGGCGTCGTGGTTGGCGATCTCGAGCATCCACAGATCGAGGCCCGCGGTGGATCTGCCCGCGCTGTGCAGAGTCACCAACGGCGACTCGGCCAGGCGCTGCACTTCCGCCAGAAGGATGGGGTAGTACGGGTACACCGTCGTGCCGGCCACGTGGTTCAACGGCTCAGCCGAGAACGTCTCAGGAGCCATGGCGCCGATGCCGGTGCCGTACGGATTCGTGCTCGTGCCGTCGGCCGCGATGGGCCAGCCAGCCGAATCATAGGCTCCAAACTCCGCCGCAACGGAGGGGATCAGGAACAACGCAAGGACCAGAAGCGCGCGCATCAGGCGCTCAGGGAGCAAACGGCACTTGACCGTTGTGGCGCTAGAAGTGCTCTTCTTCCCAGGCGTCCAGCTCCGGATCCTTCCATGGATCATCCATGCGCGTGATCTTGACACTGGCCCAGATGTACACGGCGGCACCGTAGAGCGCCATCATGGCACCCCCCACCGCGATCTGCCAAAAGATTCCCCCCACGAACATGAGGCCCGTGCCCACCACGGCGTACCAAAGGGCATGCTCACGGCGTTTGCGAAGGCGCGCAATCTTGTCCTGCGTGTCCACGGGGAACATGTCCGGCGGTCGCTGCGGGCCCTCCACGATGCGGCGACAGACGCCAGCCGTATAGATGCCTCGGTGCGCAAGGCAAAATGCTGCGTGCCTGATGGCCCGCCGTGGAGGAAGGAATCAAGATTCCCCCGCCGACGGCGCCCTTGCTGGCGCTCTTCGTCGCGTGGGTGGCGCATCTGCGCGTGCCGGATCTGGCCGTGGAGCCGGCGGGCTGGCTGCTCGTGGCCGCCGGGGCCGCCGTGATGATCATGGCGTTTCTGGAGCAGTCCAAGGCAGGCACGAACCCAGAGCCCCACAAGGCAACCACGGCCTTGGTGACACGCGGCGTGTACGCGTACACCCGCAACCCAATCTACGTTGGATTCTTGCTTCTGCAAGCAGGCATCGGATTCTGGACCGGATGGTGGGTCGCCGCTGCGCTCGTGCCTGTGTCGGCGTTTGCGCTGTGGAAGCTGGCCATCCAGAAGGAAGAAGCGTACCTGCTCCAGCGCTTTGGCGATGCCTACGAAGAGTATTGCCGCAACGTGCGGCGGTGGATGTAGGCCGGGCGAGACGGGGCTCAGAACACCGCAGGTTCGCGGTACTCCCCGTACACCTTGACCATGGCTTCGCGGATCTCGCCAAGCGTTGCGTAGGAACGGCTGCACTCCATGAGGTAGGGCATCAGGTTCTTGCGCTCGTCGCCGGTCAATTCGCAAGCCGCGCTCAAGTTGTTGAGCGCCGTCTCCACGCGCGCATTGTCGCGACCTTTGCCGGCCTTGAGGTCTGCCAGGTGCGCGACTTGGCGGCGTTCGCCTTCCTCGTCGATCTTCAGGATCTCCGGGTACGGCTCTTCGTCCATCTTGTAGTCGTTCACGCCGACGATGGTGCGCTCGTTGTTCTCGATGGACTTCTGGTACGCGTAGGCCGAGTCCGCGATCTCGCGCTGGAAGAAGCCCTTCTCGATGCCGCGCACGACACCGCCCAGGGCGTCGATCTTGCGGAAGTATTCGTTGGCAGCCTCTTCCATCTCATTCGTGAGCGTCTCCAGGTAGTAAGAGCCGCCGAGAGGGTCGATGGTGTTGGCGACGCCCGATTCGTGGGCGATGATCTGCTGCGTCCGCAGCGCGATGCGCACCGCCTTCTCCGTGGGCAGAGCAAGCGCTTCGTCGAACGAGTTGGTGTGCAAGCTCTGCGTGCCGCCAAGGACGGCCGCCAGGGCCTGCAGGGCGACGCGCACGATGTTGTTCTCCGGCTGCTCCCGGGTGCACGTCATGCCCGCCGTCTGCGTGTGGAAGCGCAGCCACATGCTGCGTTCCGACTTGGCACCCATCTCGTCGCGCATGAACTTGGCCCAGATGCGGCGGGCGGCGCGGTACTTGGCGATCTCTTCGAAGAAGTCGTTGTGGGCGTTGAAGAAGAACGAGAGGCGCGGCGCGAAGGTGTCCACGTCCATGCCGCGGCCGACGGCCCGGCGCACGAAGTCCATGCCGTTGGCAAGCGTGAATGCGAGCTCCTGCACTGCCGTGGAGCCGGCTTCGCGGATGTGGTAGCCGCTGATGCTGATGGGGTTGAACTTGGGGGTGTGCTGGGCGCCAAATTCGAACGTGTCGAGCACCAGCTCGATGGAGGGCTCAGGCGGGAAGATGAACATCTTCTGGGCCTGGTACTCCTTCAGGATGTCATTCTGGATCGTGCCCATGACGCGCTCGATGGGCACGCCTTGCTCCTCAGCGGCGCCCAGGAAGAAGCTCCAGATGATGGGCGCGGGCCCATTGATGGTCATGGACACCGACACATCGGAGAGCGGGATGCCATCGAAGAGGCGCTCCATGTCTTTCTGCGTGTCAATGGCCACGCCCACTTTGCCGACCTCGCCAAGCGAATACTCGTGGTCCGAGTCGAATCCTTGGAGCGTCGGGAAGTCGAAGGCCGTGGACAAGCCGGTCTGGCCGTGCTCGAGGAGGTACTTGAACCGGGCATTGGTCTCGGCGGCGGTGCCGAAGCCCGCAAACTGCCGCATGGTCCACAGCCGTCCGCGGTACATTGTCGGTTGGCAGCCGCGCGTGAAGGGGAATTCGCCGGGGTAGCCCAAGTCGCGTTCGTAGTCGAAGTTGGCCAGATCTTCTTCGCTGTACAGGCGCCCCACGGGGGTGTCGCTGACCGTCGTGAAGCGCGCCTTTCGCTCGGGGAACCGGTCCAGGGCCTTCTTGAGGGTGGTTTCCTCCCAGCGCTGCTTGGCGGATTTGACGGTCTGCTCCATGGGTTCCCCAGGACGCTCGCGGCCATATAGGCCTAAGGGCGGGTCAGAAGGCGTCGCGCACGAGGCGCAGGTCGGTGATGATGGCGTCCACGCCCATGTCGGCCACCTTCTGCGCCAAGCTCACGTCGTTGATTGTCCAAGCGGCGGTGTCCAGCCCCACTGCCTGCATCTGCGCAAGGGCATCCGCCTTGAGGGCGCCAGCGTCGGGGTTGAGCCATCGGCAGCCAGTGTCCCGGGCCGCGGCGATGTCTTCCGTGTCGCAGGGGCCTAGAACGATGAGGCCGCGGCCAACGCCGGGGGCCAAGGACCGGGCCTTTGCCAAGACGGCAGGGTCCATGCTGGTGATGTGCGCGTCCAGCGCGTGCTCTTCGATCAAGTCCAGCGCTCCCGCCAGGGCGGCTTTGGCTTTGATCTCGATGTTCCAGGTGCCGGGCCAGTCTCCGAGGCGGTCGAACACGTCGTCAAGGCGCGGCACCGGGCCTTCAGCCGTCTTGTACCCGCGCAGCTCGTCATACTTCATGTCGGCCACGCGGCCGGCGCCATCGGTG
>JBFKLD010000048.1:0-8410 GCA_041630755.1 Thermoplasmatota archaeon | reverse complement strand
CGCCATTGCTTCCAGCGACCCGATGGTGTCGGCCTTCACGAACACGCCGCGCTCCTTCAGAGGCACATTGATGCGGCTCGCCGCGCGCACCTCTTCCCACGCTTCTTCTTCGTTCTCCTCACGGATGACACGAAGCGGCGCACCGGAGACGACGTCGTCCACGTTGGGCGCCACGAGCTTGATGCCTGCCGCAGCGACCACTTCTTCGGCATCCTGGAACGCTTGGCGCGCATCGCGCATGTCGTCGTTCGGGCTTGGTTTCAGAAGCGCCCGGATCGTCGTTTCGATGGGCTCGTCCTGGGTTCCAAGCAAGATCGTGTCGCCCTTGCGGATCGCACCTGCGTAGAGCACCACGTCCAGCACTTGCCCGAGGCCCTTGTCTTCCTTGACCTCGAGGACCGTGCCCGCACCTGGCAAGTCTTCGTCGGTCTCGAGACGCCCTTCAAGGAACTTCTGCGCCAAACCGACGAGCATGGCAAGCAGGTCCGGAATCCCCTCGCCGCTTGTTGCGCACGTGGGCACGATGGCAATCTGCTTGGTGAAATCATCAATGCGGTCGTACCGCTCCGCCGGCAGCCCTTGGTCGAAGAAGGCGCCGATGAGCTCGTAGAACTTCTCGTCAAAGAGCGCCTGCGCCGAGGCGTCCTGCTTCCTGACGTTGAGGACGAACGGCGCATTCTTGGCCGTCTGCCAGCCTTGGATGCGGTCGATCTTGTTGCACGCCACGACAAAGGGAGTCTTGGCGCGCTTGAGGATGTTGATGGACTCGATGGTCTGGGGCTTGAAGCCCTCGTTGATGTCCACGACCAGCACCGCGATGTCCGCCAATTGGCCGCCGCGGCTGCGCAAGCTCGTGAACGCGTGGTGACCCGGCGTGTCAATGCAAAGCAGACCGGGCACGCCGAATTTCTTGTTCGCCAGCAGCGGCCCGCACCGTTCGTAGATGGTTTCGATGGGCACTTCGCTGGCACCGATGTGCTGCGTGATGGCGCCCGCTTCGCGGTCGAAGACGTGGGTGCCGCGGATGGTGTCGAGGATGCTGGTCTTGCCGTGGTCCACGTGGCCAAGGACCGACACGATCGGGTGGCGCGTGTACGCCGTGTCCGATTGGGCTTCGAGAGCTCCAAGAGCTGCGTCCGCGTCGCCTTCCGTGGCTTCCTTGGCGGCCGCTTTGGCCTTCTCCAATGCTTCCTCGCTCACGGCCACCGTGTCGTCCGCGCGCTTCTTGTTGAGCTCCTTCTTCTCCTCGAGGCTCAACGCGGCGCCCGCATCGGCGTCGCCGGCGTCAGCGGCCTCTTCGCCTTGGCTCTCATCACCGTCGAAGTAGTCCGCAAACTCCTCTTCCAGCTCCGCTGCCAGCTGGTCAGCCAGAACCTCTTCGTCGGTGCGGTCGTCCATGCCGCTCCCACCAAGAGGTGTTATTTGCCGATTGCGGGGCTATGGCTCGCCCCAGGTGGCCTTGCGCTCCTCGTAGACCGCCTCCATGTACTGGACCGCCGCGTCAGGCTTGTCCGGGGCTTCGTCCCCCAGGATGTGGCCAACCGTGGCCTCGATGATGCCAGCCTCGATGTTGCCCCACCCTTGACTCACCCAGGGGCCCTCCGGGGGCACGGGTTCGCCGTCGCTGCAGGTTTCTTCGAAGTAACGCGCGGTGTGGTTGAGCGCATCGCGCAGACCTACCTTGTCCAAGCCGCCTTCGGGGCCGAGGGCCATCCATCCGTCCGTGATGCCGCCGGTGTGGCCCCACGCCTCGCGCACCTGCTGCAAGACGGCGCTTGCGACGCCCGCGCTCAAGGGCGTGGCGAAGCTGGTTCCAGACACGGTGCGGTATTCGTCCACGGAGTACGCTTGGGGCAGCTCCTGCGTCCAATCCGCCGTGAAGTCGGGCACGTTGCCGCTCATGGGTTCGCGGCAGTTGGATTCGGGGTGGGCGCCCGCGATGCCGACGACCCAGGGCGGACCGGCCGTGCTGTCCACGGGAGAGAGCGCTGGCGAGTTGTCCGCCGCGCCAAAGGGCAGCTTGCCGTTGTCCCAGGCGACCTTGTTGGCCTCCGCCGTGCTCGAGCCCGCGACGACCCAGGTGGGCGGGCTGCCAAGCGGACCGTACGATTCGCTCAGGAAGTCAATCCAGGGCTGGGTGGCAGACCACTGCTCGGCATCGGCGTTTCCAAGCCCTTCGACCATGATCACGACAGCGCCCGGGTTGGCATCCAGCACCGCTGCCGCGGTGGCCGTTCCGTGGCTGCTGCCATTGTCATCCAGCACAGGCACCTGCGAGCCGAAACTGATGCCCAGGATGCGCGTGCCCTCGAAATGGTACACTTGGCCCTGCGTCATGGAACTCCAAAGCTCCTCGTCGGCCTCGACGCGCGCATCGTAGTCGCCCTCCATCGTTGGGGCCACCGTGATCACGTCCGTGTCCATGCGGATGCGCTCCAGCACGTGCGCCGGGACACTTCCTTGGAAGTGGTCGTGGTACACGTTGATGCCTGTGTCGATGACCGCCACGATGGTGCTGGCACCCAGCGGGGGGGCGCCGGGCGCAACAGGATCCGGAGACGATTCTGGCTCAGCCAGGCATCCGGCCAAGGGCAGCATGAGAAGCAACAACGCCACGCGCATGTGCCCGCGATGATGGCGCGCCTTCAAGACGTTGGTCCTGGGATGAATCCGGGCAACGCCCGGACCCGATCCAGCCAGGACTGGATGTGCGGATAGTCCAGATCCACTCCGCCCTCAGGCGCGACGTTGGTGTAGGCGAACAGGCTCACATCCGCCACCGTCGGGCCATCCACGATCCACGTGCGGTCCGCGAGGTGCCCATCCAGCAAGGCGAGTGCCTTGGCAGCAGCCTTCTGCTTCTTGCCAAGCGACGCATCCCTCGCCATGCCGGGCTCCGCGAAGTGGACCATCGCACGGGCCACAGCAACCGTAGGCTCGTGCTCATACTGCTCCCAGAAGAGCCATTGCAGGGTGCGGGCGCGGTCCTTGCCCTCAGGCAACCACGACGTGCCGTCGGCCAAGTAGCACAAGATTGCGTTGCTTTCGGAGAGCACGAAGTCTCCATCCACCAAGACCGGCACCTTGCCGTTCGGGTTCAGCTTGCGAAACGCGTCCCCCCGGGCGTCCGCAAACGACGTCGGCTCGTGCTCCAGCTCTTTGCCAAGCAGCGACGCCATGAGCTGCACCTTGTACACGTTGCCGCTGGAGGGATGCCCGTACAGCTTCACGGACAGCCATGGGCGGCCGCCATGTGAACGCTTGCCTCAGGCTGCCGTGGCCACCACGGATCGCAAGCGGTTGGCCGCCTCGTCGAACAGCTCGTGCAGCATGTCCGCCACCACTTCGTCCTGGCCCGGGTGCGGCTGGTACGTGGCCGTCCACGCGAAGATGCAACGCCCGTCATCGAGCGGCTGCACGCTCATGGTGGCCGTGTAATCCTTGAGCGGGAACGGCGACTCAGTGATCGCATACGTCAAGGTCCTCCGCTGCGCGCTGAGCCCCAGCAGCTCCTCCCGGACCACGCCGCCCCCCTCCAGCCTCAAGGTGCGTGTGTGACTGTTCTCCACGTCCACTTCAATGATGCCCGGCACGAACGCCTGGACGCCGCCAAAGTTTCCGACAACTTCCCACGTGTCATCGGCGCTTGCGTCAATCTCAATGCGGATCTGACTCGTCGCCATACCCCTCCCCCTCAACCGGAGAGACGAAGGCGCTTGCCCGCACGGACAGCGGATTTCCCGGCGGGCGCCCGCTTCGGCCCGCGCCAACCCGTCACATGGGAGGCCCGCACACAAATGGAAAGCACCGGACTATTGTATAATTCTCACAAAATGGCCTATCCGTTGCCCAAATCTTCCTCCTCGATTTGACCAAATAGAAGGCCCCGCATGGCCGCCCGTGGCCAACAAGACAGTCCTTGCTGCGGCCACCTTCGTGGTCGTCTGCGCGTTCTTTGGCCTCGCGGCCGGAATCCTCTACGGCGCCCAGCAAGACGTCATCGACGCACGAAACGACGTTGCCAACACGGGCGCAGCAGACACCCTCGAAGCCTTGGCGGCGACCCAGGTCGCGCACGCGCAATCGGTGCGGGCATTCATGATCAGCGCCGACCCCTCGCGCGCGCAATACCTCAACTTCACCACCGAGATCGGCGCCGCGACCGGCAGTGTTCCCGGATTGCAGTCCGTCACCTTCGTCCGCCGGGTCCCCGCAGGCGAGCGCGCGGCCTTCGAAGAAGAAGTGCGCCAGGACCCTACGCTGCCGGAGTCATTTCGCGAGAACTTCACCGTACGGCCCTGGCGCGGCCAGAGCCTCGAGGGGCGGCCCCACCACGACGTGCCGTGGCTCCGCAGCGACCCCACAGGCAACCCCGGCGCCATCGGCATCGACCTCGGAACGGAACCTGTGCGTCAGGCACTGTTCGAGACTGCCGCCAACAACCCCGGACATGCCGCCTCCACGCCGGTCATCCCACTTTTCACCGACGGCATCCCCGGCATCCTCATCGCCCTGGCAGTCGAAGAAGACGCCCAGGTCGCTGGCTTCGTGCTGAGCGTCATCTTCGTCGAACCCTGGCTCGAAGGCCAATTCCAAGACGTGTGCGTGATGCCGCCCGGGCAAGAATGCGGACCCGGCGGCCGATTTGTGGACGTGGCCGGCCAATCCTGGCACGTGCGCGCCCAGAGCACGCGGGCACCCGCCGACAGCGTTGCCCTGGGCCTGGTCATCGGGGCCGGGCTGGTGGCCGCAAGCGCCGCAAGCGCCGCCGCGCACCTGGCCGTGGGCCGCCACCAGCAACTGGCTGCGCTCGTCGACCGCCGCACCACGGAACTGGAGCAGCGCAACAAGGAGCTTCGTGAATTTGCCTACGTCGCCAGCCACGACCTGCGGGCCCCCTTGCGGCACATTGCCGGTTTCGCCGACTTGTTAGAGCAGGACCTCCAACGGAAGCCAGAGGAGGTGCCCCACCACCTCCACACGATCAAGCGGAGCATCGCACGCATGAATGGACTCATCGACGCTGTCTTGCACTATGCCCAAGCGGGCGAAACCGGCATGGCCGCGGAACGCGTCGAGCTCGACACGGTTCTGGCACAGGCATTGGAGACCCTCAAGCCCCGCATCGATGAGACCGGAGCCACCGTCGAAAGCGACCCCTTGCCGACCGTGGTCGGGGACGCGATCCAACTCGAGCAAGCCTTCCAGAACATCCTCGAGAACGCCCTCAAATTCTCCGACGGTGCCCCGCGCGTCCATGTGCGCCACCGCAGCGAAGGCAAGCATGCGATCATCGACTTCGAAGACGAAGGGCGCGGACTGGATGTCAGGAACGAAACGGACATCTTCTCTATCTTCCAGCGCAGCCACAGCAAAGCCGGCGGCGGCCACGGCATCGGATTGAGCGTCGTGCGTCGCGTGATGGAAGTCCACGGGGGAACCGCCGAGGCATTCAACAACGACAAAGGCGCCACGATCCGCTTGCGATTCCGGAGGCCGCAGTGATCTCCATCATGCTGGTTGAGGACGAGCAAGCGGACGTCCACCTCATCAAAAGGGCCATGGAAGAAAGCACGCTGGACGTCGCCTGGACCCATGCCCACGATGGCGCAGAAGCATTGTCCATGCTGTCTACAGGGGACCTGCCAGACCTGATCTTGGCCGACCTGAACATGCCCCGCATGAACGGGCATGATCTTCTTGCGCACATCAAAGAACACCCGGACTGGCGCCGCATCCCCGTCGTCATCCTGACCACCAGCGATGCGGACCACGACGTGCGCCTCGCCTACGATCGGCACGCCAACAGCTACGTGGTCAAGCCCATCCAATTCAAGGAATTCCAGCCCGTTGTGCAAGCGCTGGAAGCATTTTGGCTGCGCGTGGCGCGGCTTCCAAAGGGGTGAAGGGAAAAGGCAGAGCGCTTACTCGAAGAGCCAGGCGTCGTCGGTGCGCTCGTACTCAGCGCCACCTTCGGGGAACCAGAGGCCAATCTCGAACGCGGCGGTGTCCTCACCGTCGCTGCCGTGGATGATGTTGCGGCCGATCTCTTGACCAAAGTCGAACCGGATCTCACCGGGGCGACCCTCGACGGGGTTCGTGGCGCCCATCAAGGCACGGCTCACGGCGATGGCAGATTCGCCTTCGACGATCATCGGGACCACGGGGCCACCGGCGATGTACTCGACAAGGCCCGCGTAGAAGGGGCGCTCCTTGTGCACCTCGTAGTGCTTCTCGACCACAGTGCGGTCGGGATTCTCGAGGCGCATGGCCTTGATCTTCATGCCCTTCTTCTCGAAGCGGGCCACAATCTCACCGACGAGGCCACGGCGCACGGCGTCGGGCTTGATCATCACGAAGGTCTGTTCCTTTGCCATGGAGCCGCCGACTTGGATGTTCTATTTGAACGCCGTGGACGTTTTCTCGAGGAAACCTGCCCCGCGCACCCCGATGGCGGATTGCTTCCCAATGGTGTTAAGCACCGCCAAACTTGAACCGCCTCGTGGAGCGGCTCAAGCGGGTCATCGGCGCCATCGGGGCCATCACGCGCCTCTACAGCTTGGCGTTCCTGCTGCCAGCGTTCATTGCGCTGGCCTACGACCCGTGGGACTTCCGCTTCGCGGACATGATCTTGCCCAAGGGCTTCGTGGTGTTCATGTTCTGCTTCACGCTGACATTCCTCGTCGGCTCCGCGCTACGCACCGTGCGCTCCGCCAAGAACATCCAAGACCGGGACGCCTACCTCACCGTCGGCCTCGGATGGCTCGTCCTGTGCGCATTCTCCGCACTGCCATTCATGCTCCACGGATTGTTCTCGAACCCCGTGGACGCCTTCTTCGAAGCCATGAGCGGCATGACCACCATGGGCGCCACCGTCATCGCCGGAGCCCTCGAAGACGTCGCGCCAAGCCTCCACATCTGGCGCGCCCTCATGCAATTCATCGGCGGGATGGGCATCGTGGTTCTTGCGGTGGCCGTGCTTGCGCGCTTGACCCAAGGCGGCGCGCAGATGCTCCAAGCCGAAGCCCCCGGCCCCACCATGACCCGCATGGCCCCGCGCCTCGCCCAGACGGCACGCATCCTCTGGAGCGTCTACCTGGCCGTCGCCGCAGCGTGCTTCCTGCTGATGAGCCTCATCCTGACGCGGCACGACATGGACGGCAAAACCATCGTCTACGAAGCGCTGCTCCACACATTCACCACGGTCGCCACCGGAGGCTTCAGCAACCACACCGAGTCGATCGCGTACTTCAACGACCCACTCTTCGAGGCCGTCATCATCCTCTTCGTCCTCATCTCAGGAACCAACTACACGCTCCACTACTACCTCCTGACGCGCCGACGCACCAACATGCTCCACGACCCCGAGTGGCGCTTCTTCATCGGCATGTACCTCGCCGCCACCGCCATCATCACCCTCTTCTTGTGGCGCGCCGGCGGCGGCATCGAATCCCTGCGCGCAGCCGCATTCACGGCAGCGAGCCTCATCACCAGCACCGGCTACGTCACCGCCGACTACGACGCCTGGCCAGCCGTGACGAAGATGATCTTGTTCCTGCTCATGTTCACCGGGGCCACCGCAGGAAGCACCAGCGGCGGCATCAAGCACGTGCGCATCATGCTCTTCTTCGGCCTCATCAAGCGCCAGTTCGTGCGCATCCTCCACCCCCGCGCCGTTGTGCCACTCAAGCTTGGCCAACGACCCGTCCAAGAAACCACCCTCACGGCCGTGGCCGCCTTCTTCATTGCGTACCTGACGGTTTGGGGAATCGGCGCGGTGCTTCTGAGCTTCGACCCGCTCATCACCAAGCCCTTCGACGCAGCAGGCACAAGTGTCTCAGCGGTCAGCAACATGGGCCCCGCATTCGGCGTCACCGGGCCCACCATGAACTACGCGGGACTCACCAACTTCAGCAAGCTCGTGATCACGTTCCAGATGTGGTTCGGGCGCCTCGAGATCTTTGCGGCATTGATGGTGTTCATGCCACGGGCTTGGAAGCACTAGCGGCGGCGGGCCAATGCCAACGCAACCAGTGCCAAGAACCAGGGAAGCGGAGCCTCTTGCGCAGGCGCATCCGTCACGGCCGGCACAGACTCCGATGGCTCCGGCACAACCGCACCAGTCGCAGGCCACGTCACATTGAGCCCATCGAAGACCACGTAGCGCGGCACCTCACAATCCGGATCACACACACCGCCACCGACCTTCTGCGACCAATGCAACCACTCCACGTCCACCATCCACGCCGCCACGACCACGCCATCCGGACGAGGAATCGTGGTCTCATTGTGCGGCAACGCCACCACAGACGTGATGTTGGCGAGGTCGGTTCCGTTTCCGATCAAAACGTAGTACGGGGCACGCATGGGCGCCGCGCCGACCTCGATGCTTTCGCTCGTGATCGTGATG
>JBFKLD010000047.1:0-8456 GCA_041630755.1 Thermoplasmatota archaeon | reverse complement strand
GCGACGCCGACAGCCGGCTGGCGGAGATCGTCGGGGCGCTCAAGAGCGGCGGCTGAGCCGCCGCCGGCCGGCCATCCAGCGCTTCGTGGATGCGTACCTCGTGCCGATGACGCTCTTGGCCAACATCAGCGGCTTTCCCATCCTCTACTTTGGCACCAAGGATACGGTGCTCAAGTACGTCGCAAAGTACTGGCACACGTGACCGAGCATCGCGATGGCGATCCTTGTGTTCGCGCACACGATCCAGTTCTGGAGCGGCGTGAAGCGGCACTACAAAGTAGTGCGAACACCCAGATGATCCCCGGCCCCGGAGCCTCGACTCCCTCATCGCCAAGGGCCGACTCAGACGATGGTGCAGGACTGTCGTCTGCGAACAAGAACGCGTAGCGGTCGCCATCCCCCGGATGGCCCGGCAGGCGCCCGTCGAACGATTCGACCATGAGGTATTCGCCGAAGAATTCGGCGTCCCATGCGCCTCCCTCGAGCATCATCAAACCGGCCACGGGCAATCGTTCGTGCGTTCGCGCCTCGATATCGTACAGGTAGATCTGATAGCCACAATCGCAACCGATCGGCTTTGCGCGCATCAGGATCTTCTCGCCGCGGGCATCGAATCCGTCGAGCAGCACTTCGCCCTCGACCCCCTCCGGACTGACATTCCGAAGCGACGCACCATCGTGGAACAAGACATCGACGCCAGGGCGATCGGTTCCCGGAGCAAGATCCGTGGCATATGTCTGAAACGCGACGCGGGTCCGGTTGTAGGTGATGGCCCCATAACTTGCGTCGTTGCCGGATCGCCCATTGCGTTGGCTCAGGAGCTGGAGCTTGCCGGCATCCCACATGACAACGTCAGCGCACCCTTCCCCCGGGGCCGTGAAGATGCTGTACCCGCCGTCTTCCTCCATGCTTCTGCCGTCGCATGCGTTGCTGTCTTCGTCGAAGGCGCCGTTGGCAAGGGTCGTGAATGACACGACTTCGCTTTCAGGATGCGCGTAACCGATGAGGAGCGAACGGCCGTGGGACCCCAATTTCTCCGTCAACCAAACTGGTTTGTCGTCGAAGATGTACAAGTCTGGAAAGCCATTCGTGTCGTCCGGGCCTTCGTGCCAAGTGGTCGCGACGAGGCCGTGAGCAAACCACGTCGCTCCACCGCAGATGAACCTGCACGTGTCTTGCTTGGGTTCGTCCGTGGGTGTGGGTTCGCGCAACCCAGCGTCGCGTCCCCAGGGGGTCACCCATTGCGTTGTTCCTTCGATTGTCTGCAGGCGAACGTCTAAGGGGCCCGGTGCCGGGTACCGTACGTCGCCCCGGACGGACTTCTTGACCACTGGCCATCCGTCGTCGAGCACAACCCAATGAAAAGTATCACAGGCAAATCGTAACCGGTGTTCGTAGCCCGGGCAGTCGTCACCCTCCGAATTTCGTTCGCGCACGGTCGCGAATGCGCCCGTAACATCGGCCGACCTGGCAACGCCCTCGATGCCGAATTCGATCGGGGTGTTGTACGCCCCCGCGGCTAGCGGCACGAACAAGAGAACGATGGTAGCCGGCAGGAATCTACGTTGCATGCCCACCGATTGAGACTCCGAAGTAGCCCGCATCACCCGCATGGCCAAACGCACCATGCAATTGTGTGGTGCTTTGGTAATTGACCGCACAGGAGTTGTCCCAGACGCCATCGGTGAAGTGCGCGCACCAGTTTTCGTGGGGCGCGTTGAGGTCCACCGTACCATCGGTGCGCACCGCGTTGTTGCCGCAAACCTCCCCATCAGGCTGGTTGCAGTACCAAATGGTCATTGCTTCAACGTCAATATCTGATGGCGCCTGGATAAGACACGTTCTTGCGTGCCCTCCGTTGTTGCATGCCAACTCGGCCCAAGCGCCCTTGTGGCCCATTGGCTCCGCGCACACCCCAGTCAAGCAATCGACAAAATCCTCTTCGTCTTGATCTCTGAAGGGATCCACGAAGATCCCGTACCCTGCTACCGGCGCAATGCCTTGCTCATAAAATGTGCATGCAGCGTTTGCTTCGGGCGCGTAGGAACATGCAGTCATAGGATTCCTGACGAGATTGTGCATGTCCAGCAAGTCCTCCGGAAGCCGGTCCTCCACTCCCATTGTGTCGCAGGTGGCATTCACGTAGCGAACGCCCACGCAAACGGCCGTCGGGACAAAACACCGAGTCTGCGCCGGATCGCAATCGGGCAAGGGTTGTGGGGTGCAGCCATTGATTGTTGGGGCCGGGTCGGCCGGGCAGGGCACTTCTTCCGGCACCGGACCCTGGGCCGTGGCCACACTCATGCTAGCAAGCATGACAAGAGAGAGAGAGAGCCCGGAGCACAACCTGCTCGGATTTCTTGCGTGGCGCGTGTTGTGGACACATGCCGGCGCATCGCCCTGAATTACTTGATTTCTCCGTCACCGTGGAGAATCAAGTCCACCAGATCCCCCGGAACATCCAGCAAGTGGTCCGCACCCGCCGGGTCGTCGCCGCCCACCCACGCCGTCGTCATCCCGAGCTTGCGGGCAGGTGCGATGTCGAAGTAGTGGCTGTCGCCCACCATCATGGTCCTGCTCGCCTCCACGCCGAGGGCCTGCGTGACGCCGTGGAACGCATCCGCGTGCGGCTTCCAGATGCCGGTTTCGCCCGTGATTGCGATGTGGTCCATCACTTCCTCCAAGCCGAGGCCTTCGACTTTCGGCCGCTGGACGTCGCTCGGGCCGTTGGTCAGAAGCGCCGTGGCAAGCCCAGCGTCGCGGGCCGCGTGCACGGCGTCCATGGCCCCATCGAGAAGCTGCATGCCGGAGCGGATGCCGCGCGCGAAGCTGTCCACGACGTGCGCCAGGTCCGCATCCGTGGGGATGTGGTCGGCGAGCCTTTCGAGGCGGTCGCGGGCGTACCACCAGCGCCCCGTGGCATGAAAGTCGCGCATGTTCTCCTCGACGACCTTCGCGTAGGCGTCCCCGACGTGCGCGCGGGGCACATGCGGAAAGTGGTCTTCGTGGACGGCGTCCAGGCCCGCCTCGTGGGCACTGGACCAGTCGAGCAGGGTGTCGTCGAGGTCGAAGATGACGGCGTCCACGATTCCAGGCATTCTCGCTCCTGCTTGAATACCTTGGAGGCCAAGGGTAGACCATGGTCCTTCGCTTGGTCATGCCTGCTTCGAGTTTCGTCGGCGGCGCTGCGGCCATCCGCACGTCGGTCCTTGTGGAGGACTACGTTGTGCTTGGGCTGGGGGTGCTGCTGATGACCTTCGGGTTCGTCGCCTTCACGAACCGTGCAGCATCCGCGCTGAAGCCGCGCCCCGTGGATTGATCACAGGATGATCGGGCGCGCCACGAACGTGAGCGCGAAGACGACCAGCACGCCGACGGCCAGCACGATGCGCTTGGTGTCCAGCTTGGTGCGGTCGTTGAGCGGCGGCGGGTGGTTGAGGCCCATGAAGAGGATGAACAGGGCCATGAGCATCCATGAGCTGAACTTGAATGCCAAGTAGAACAGCATCCCGATCGCGGCGTAGGCGACGTAGCGCATGCGGTCGCCGAACACGGCGCGAGCCACGTGGCCACCGTCGAGCTGGCCCGCAGGAAGCAAGTTGATGCCGGTGATGAGCAGGCCGACCCATCCGGCGAAGAAGGTCGGGTGGGTGAGGTACCCGGTGTTGCCGATGCCGAGCTTGTCCAGGGCCACGACCAGCAGCGGGTCCCCGAAGCGGATGAGGCCGTCTTCCCAGTGGATGCGCACCTCGTAGCGGTTGGTGCCGTCTGGAATGTGCAAGGCGACGTGGCGCACTTCGTTGGGGGCAAGCCCCACTTGGAACACTTCCTCCCGCGGCACGCGCCCTTGGGTGGCGGTGACGGTGATGGTGGCGTTGAGTCCGTCTTCCGTGGCGGCGAACCGCAGGCTTCCGGATTGGGGCGCCGGGTCTTCAAGGACGAGAAGGAGCTTGTCAATGTCCTCTTCGGTGAGGGTGCCGAGATCCGTGGTGATCTCGGGCGTGGCCATGTCGGGAATCGGCACGGCGCCCGCGTTGGTCAAGATCATGCCCAGAACCAAGACCGGCACGGCCACGAGGAAGCCCGCAATGGGGCCGCTTGCGCCCACGTCGAAGAGGGCCTTGCGGTCCGGCAGGGGGTCTTTGAGGCTGATGAATGCCCCGAGAGTTCCGATGGGAAGCGGCACCGGAGGGAATGGCAAGAAGAAGGGCAGTGTGGCGCGCAAACCGTGCTTCTTGGCAGCGATGAAGTGGGCCGATTCGTGGATGCCCAGGATCAGCATCAGGGGCACGGTGAACGTGATGAATCCCCAGAGGAGGTTGTGGGGCGTGGCAAAGTCCCAGAACGCGGCATCCACGTTGGAGTAGGTGTTCCACCAGATGGCTCCTGCAGACATCGTGGTGAGGATCGTCAGCAGCAGCAGAAGGGCATGGACGCGCAGCTTCTGCGGAGACGGCGGGGGCCGAGGAGCAACGACGAGGATGTCCTCGCCTCCTTCGCGGCGCACAAAGACGAGAAGCTCGGGGTCCTTGGCGAGGATGTCGCGGCGGACGGCTTCGTATTGGTCATCGAAGGAAGGCGCATCCACCATCAGGAAGTACAGGTGGGCGCGGATGCCGCCGGGCAGCGGTTCGTCCCGTTCTTCGTACACCCGGAAGTGGGCATCCACGATGCGGCGCAGCTCCTGCGTGTCCAACGGGGCTCGCCATGAGCAACGCCTACTTGACGGCGCGCATGCCAAGAACGCTGCGTGCGGCTGCACCCACGGCGTCGGCGTGCCGCGCGGGCGCAAAGACCCAGAACCTCCAGTGGTCCGTCCGGGCCGCCTGAAGTGCCGCCACGAGGGTGCTCTGCTCGGCCAGCGGAACGAGCCGGTCGTCCCGCGTGTGGACGTGGAGGCTCATCTCGTGGAACTTGGGTGCGTGCGGGACGTCCACCAGCACTTCGTGGCCGGCCACGCCCGCCTTGGCGGCAATCTCGTCCTCCAGCTCCCGCCGGCGCGCAGGGGCATCGGCCAGCCCTTCGACAGCCGCTTCATCGTCGGGCCGCCCCTCCACCGCGCGCTTGTAGAGCCTGCGCTCGTCGAGGCGCTGGGCCAATTCGCTGGCGACGCCAGGCGCTTCGCGCAGTTTGTGCATGAGCGCGTCGTCGGTGCTGCGCTCAAGCTGCTTGAACGTGGAGACTCCGTCGTCGATGATGGCTTCGATGCCGCGCTGGAGCATCCGTTCGGAGGCGCGCACCGAGTGGTGCAGGTACACGGCGGGGTACATCAGGAACCGTGTCGTCAGGAGCGCCTCGGCGGCGATGATGCCCGACTCGCGCAAGACGATGCCGTGTTCGGGGTGGTGTTCGATGACGGCTGCGATCCGGTCCGGGTCGGCGCTTGCGCGCACCCCTGTGTAGTGGGCGTCACGCAGGAGGTAGTCCATGCGGTCGGCGTCGAGGCTGCCGGAGACCAGCGGTGCCACGGGGCCTTCGCCGACCACGGCATCACTCACCGCGACGGGGTCCACGCCGCCTTGGCGCAGAAGATCGGCCAAGGGCCCCCAGCGCACGAGGTCCACAGTGGTGTCCTCGTGGCGGTGGCCTTCGTGCTTGGCCAGCTCTTCAAACGCATGGCTGAACGGTCCATGGCCGACGTCGTGCAGCAGCGCTGCGGCGCGCAGCACAAGTGCGGATTCTTCGTCCAAGTCCATGCCGATGGCGAGGCGGCCCGCCAAATGGTACGCACCGAGGCTATGCTCGAAGCGCTTGTGGTGGGCGCCGGGGTAGACCAAGTGCGCGGTGCCCAATTGCTGGACGCGGCGCAGGCGCTGAAAGACTGGGTGGTCCACGATGGGCGTGACCCAATCCTCGAGGCGGATGCTGCCATGGATGGGGTCGCGGACGGTCAGAGCCACGATGGCGCCACCCGGAGCTGGCGATTAGGGCTTGCGTCACGCATCGACGGGCATCGGCGTGGCGGGCGGTGTGCGGCGGAACCAGGCCGGGTGGCGCAGGCGCGCAAGCAGCAGGCCCGCGACGACGCCCACCGCCATCGCGAGCGTGTGCATGAGCATGCGGACGTTGGGTTCCTGGGCAGCCACGATGCTGCCGATGCCGACTTCGGCACCGCGGGGGGTGTTGATGATCCAGATGGAAAACGGCATCTCGAGCATCATGAGAACGCTGATGCACAACCCGAGTCCGATGGAAAGCGGCCAGCGGAGGCTCGGTGCCATGGGCGCGGCGATCAACCCCGCGATGCGCACGGCCACGACACCCATGACGGTGGCCCCGAGCAAGCGCCAGAGGGCAAGCACGCCGGGGGCCACGTGGTACTGGAGGATGGCTTCGCCCAGTGTGTCGAAGGATGCGGAGACCGTGTTGCCGATGCCCCACAAGACCAAGGCCAGCAGGATGAGGGGGACGGCCGATTCGCGGGCGTCGCCAAAGCGCACCGCCCAGAGGGCCATGGGCAGGAACGCCGCCAGCCACGGCCACAGGGCGCCGTCGAGGGTGAACGCGGCGAGGGGTGCGGCAACGACGGCGACGACGAGGCTTGCCACCCAGCCGACAAGAAACGGGTCGGCCCCGTGGGCATCGAGGGTGCCTTGGGTCACGGGGGCGCGCGCAAGGGTGCGGGCACCCGCCCTGTGGACACGCCAGAGCGGAATGAGCGCCACGCCGAGGAGGATCAGGAATTGGTTGTGGCTGCGCGTGGTCACCGCCAGCGTGGCGCCGACGGTGAGTCCCTCGGGTTCGAGTTTGGCCAACGCCGAGCTGGCCAAGGCGATGATCGCGCCCACTGCGACGAGGATGGCATCGGCACGTCCGACGCCGCGCCAGACCTCCGCGCTCAAGTCCAGAAGCCGTGGGTTGCGGACGCAGGCGAAAAGGTTCCAGACGCGCACGGCGCTGGTGACCAAGAGCCCGAGGGCCACCAGCACGATCGCGGGCAGGACCACGTAGTAGGGGCCCACACCCACGGTGTTGGCGGGGGCAGCGAGGAGGATCTCGACGGCGCCTGTGGCGGCCACGATGAGAAACGGCACAGCCACGGCATTGGCAGCCACGAGGCGACGAAGGACATGGCGCGGATGGTCGGCCGTCGGACCGCCCCAGATGCCTTGCAGGCCCCATTCGGCAAGCATCAACCCCGCAGTCACGAGGCCAAAGACCGGAATCAAGACGCTGGCGATGCCGGCACCGTTGTGGATGAACGGATTGATGCTCATGGCCGCTTGGCTGCGGCCCGAATCATCCCGCAGCTCAATCTTGTGCAAGCCGCCTGCGCCCTGGACCAGCATCACACCCAAAAGCACCGAGACGAAGAGCGCCAGGAGGGGCAAGATGGCGGGAAGGTTCCTGTTGCGCAGCGTCCAACCCGCCATGACGGCACCCAGTGCCAGAAGCGGCGCCGTCAGCACCACGAGGTTGCCCCCGGCGGCACCATCGCCCAGCTGGGTGACAAGGATCCGCTCCTCTTGGGTCGCCGCGCCGAGGGCCAAGCCCCCGGTTGCCAAGGCAGCAGCAAACAGGAGAACCCAGAAGCGGGCGGGCATCAGACCTTCGAGGCGGCTGGGCGCAAAAAAGGATTGAGGCTAGACTGTGAGAGGACCCATCTGCATGGTGAACTCCGAATCCATGCTGACGTTGAGGCCGTCGCGCGCAGCCACGGTGGGCACGCCGGTGCGCTCCGTGATGCGCTGGGCCCAGTCTCCGGGGTCCCCGTCCTTGAGCGTCTTGTACCCAAAGAGTGTGAGAAGCAGCAGTTTCGGCCGGATCTGCTCAGCCAAGCGCTCCACGTCGTCCGTGCACATGTGCCACGGGATGCGTTGGTTGCCGCTGCGCGTCATCTGGCAGACAACCATCCGGCTGCCCTTGTGCGCCTCGGCCAGCTCGTCATGGTAGGCCGTGTCCGGGATGTAGCTGAATTGGCCGTGCGTCAAGCGGATCTTGAAGCCCACCGTCGTCGGGTCGCTGTGCCACTGGGGTGTGGCCGTCAGCTGGTACATGCCATGCAGGTCCACTTGGTCGCCCGGCTCGACGATGTGCGTCGTCTTGGGCAAGCCCCGGTGATAGGCCGTCAGGGCGGGCCCGATGTCGCGCCCGTCCGGACACGGGACGGTTTCGGCGATGCTGCGGCTGGCTACGAGGGTGCCACGGTCGTCGAGTCCTCCACGCGTCATGCCTTCGATGAGGACCCCGGCGTCGTTGTAGTGGTCCGGATGCCCGTGGCTCACCAGCACCGTGTTGGTCCGCGTCGGGTCCAACCCGTAGCGGTGCATGTGGACCAATGCCCCGGGGCCGGGGTCAATGTTGGCTTCGAGGCCTCGGTCCCGCAGATAGAGGCCGCCCGTTTGGCGGAGCTGGCTGACCGTGGTGAACCGGCCACCGCCGGTTCCCAGAAATGTCAGGTCGGTCACAGGGGTTCACGCACCTCCCACCCGGCGGCCCCATGATAAGGCCGCCGG
>JBFKLD010000046.1:0-8750 GCA_041630755.1 Thermoplasmatota archaeon | reverse complement strand
GACCGGTGGCGCGGTGTCGAATCTGAATTATCCGGCGCTCAGCTTCTTGACGTTCTTGCCGCTGGTGACGTTGGGGTTGCAAGATCTTCGTCCGGTGAGTGTGGGGTTCTTGCTGGGGTTGCTGGGGTTGCTGTTCTGGCAGGCGCCGCGGCACTTGCGGTTGCTGGTGCTGAGCATGCTCTTCATGAGCAGTTTCTTCCTGGCGTTCACGTTGTCGGGCTTTGACATTGTCTTCATCTTCTACACGTTGGCAACGGCGATCTTCTGGTACCGGAACCGGACCATTGCGATGGCGATGTTCGGGTTGGCGATGAGCATCAAGACGACGGTGTGGTTCATTGCGCCGTTCTTGCTGATCCGGATCTGGAAGGAGTCTGCGTTGCCGGCGCGGGAGCGCTGGTTTGAGATGGGGCGCCAGGCGAGCATCACGGCGGCGGTGTTCTTCTTGATGAACGGGGCGTTCATCATCTGGAATCCGGTGGCGTGGGTGCAGGGCGTCTTGACGCCGGTGGGTGGCGGCGAGGAGGCGTTGCGGCCGCTGGTGCAGGGAGTGCTGATCTTCTTCTACACGGGCGCGGCGGATGTGCCGGAGCGGTTGATCACGGTGCTTTCGCTGAGTGCTTGGGTGGGCTTGATGGTGAGCTATTTCCGGTGGTTCCCGCAGATGAAGCACACGCTGTGGTTTGCGCCGGTGGTGGTGTTGATGTTCAATGCGCGGGCGCTGCAGAATTACTACGAGATGTTCTATCCGCTTGGGATTGCGATCTTGCTGGCGAGCACGCCGAGGCATTGGTTTGAGGGCGAGGACTTGTTGGGAGAGCCCGTGGAATGAATTGGCTTGCTTGGGCGGCACTGATCTTGCTGCTTCCTGCGGCGCTGTATGTGGCGGCGGAAGACCCTCAGACGGTGGATGTGGCGGTGCTGGCGGCGTTGGATTCGCGGGACACGGACCGCATCACGGAGGTCCATGTACGGGTGCACAATCCTGGCCCGGAAGCCATCGAACCGGTGTTCTCCATCCCGGCTGGCGCATTGATGAATTGGTATGCGTGGCCATTTGATGGCCCCGCGGTGCTGGGTCCCGGACAGACGGGCACGTATGTCCTTCATCAGGGAGCGTACACGGGTGTGCCGGTGACGCATGCGTTTCGGGTGATCGTCAACGATGGCGACATCGAGGGGCGCAGCGCGCTCTTCAAAGCGAAGCTGAGCGAGCGGCCGTCGGTGATCAATCCAGGGTTGACCGATTGGGCGCCGAGCATGTTCTACCAGGATGCGTTGCCCTTCGGGTGGGCGCCGTTCCACGTCTTGCATGATGCCACGGCCCATGTGTCGGGAGGGGATGGAAACTTGAGCTTGCGATTGGAGACGGATGGCCCCAAGACGTCTATGGCGGCCATTCACCAGCGCATCGATTTTCCTCGGACCTTCCGGGTGGAGGGTGCGGTCTCGGGGGGCCTCGGTGGGGCGATCCTTGAGGATCTGCACGCCAACAAACGCCTGGAGCTGGTGTTCGGCCCAGAGGACGAGGCCGCGTTCCGGGAAGGCCACGTGGACGTCGTGCGCGTCCAGCGGCCGGGCCCGGTCATCGAGGCGGATGTGCAAGCGATCTGGGAGGACCAGGGCTGGGACGTGCCGGCCAAGCAGTTCTTGGACCGCAGATTCCCGCACAGCAGTGGCGACATGGGCGTGGGGTTGCGCGGTTTGCCGGTCGAGCAGGGGCGGTTGGAATTCTTCCGGCCCTTGGAGATGCGGCTCTTCGTGGCCGCCGATCACGCTGTTGAGGGGCGGTTTGCGTTCGCCGGTGGTCCAGCGCTTGACCCGGCCCCCAGCCGCCATTAAAATCGCCCGACGCACAGCAAACGTCTTATCTGGGCACCACTAGCTTTCGCGTAAGGCCAGAGATGCGGATGCGTGGCTATTTGTTACTTTTGGTTAGTGTGGCCCTGGCGGTCAGTCTAGCCAACGGCATCCACGCCGAAGAGCTGCCCCCCCTGCACATCACGACTCCGGGCCTGGTCGAGGGGCCCCTCCTGGTGAACGCCACCGGAGCATTCGGGGTCCTTGTCGAAGCCGACGACGTCATCCTGGAGGGAATCACGGTCTCGGCCGGATCCATTGACGGCGTGCGCATCATCGGCAACAACGTGACCCTTCGGAACATCACAGTCGAGGGCGCCACCGGCGCCGGCATCAGTGTGGCAGGAAACCACGTCCACTTCGAGAACGTGCGCACCCACGGCCCCAACGGACTCCTCTTGGACGGCACCACCGGCGCCACGGGATCCATCCATGCCACCGGCTACCGCGGCATCCACGCCGTGCGGGCCTCGGACATCCACCTCACCGGCTCCGCTGCAGGTGTCTCCGAAGGCGTCGTGTTCGAAGACAGCCGGCAGAGCAGCCTCACCGACTTCCTCACCACGGGCGCCCAGCAAGGCGTCTGGGTGCTGCGAAGCCAAGACATCACGCTCACAGGCATGGACGTCCGCTCGCCGGGCAACATCGGCATCAACTTCCACGACTCCTACAAGGGGCGCCTCACGGACAGCGCCGTGGACGCCAACGGGGGCACCGCCGGTGTCTTCGTGCTCGGCGCCACGGCCACCACCATCGACAATGTGACGGTGACCAACAGCGGCGTCAACAGCATTGGCATCTTCCACAGCCAAGCCACCATCGTCCAGGAGGCGTTCGTGCCCAGCGGCCACCGCGGATTCCATGCACGCGACGTCCAGGACCTTCGCCTGACACGCAGCACGTTCCAGGACCTCAACGAGAACGCTCTGGTCGTCGAGGATTCGCGCGGCCAGATCATCGTGGACAACAACACGGTGGGCACCGCGGACCGCGGCCTCTGGGTCATCAGCACCGACGGCGCCCTTGTGGCCGACAATGACGTGTACTGCGCCCGCGACGTCAGCTTCCGCATCGAAGCCAGTGTCGGCGGCATCGTCCGCGGCAACTGGATCGAAGGATGCGACGAGACCCACATCGGCATCCACGTCATCGGTGGCGAGCTCACCACCCTCGACAACGAATTCTACAACCTCCGCGACAACGGCATTGCCGTGGAACGCGCGACATCCGGCGCGGACGCCGGCGATGTCGTCCTGCAAGGCGACACGATGGACAACGTCGGCCGGGGCGTCCACTTGACGAACGTCGGCGACGTCACCATTTTCGGCCTCAGCATCAACGACACCGAAGACGGCATCGTCATCGAGTACGCGCAATCTGCCACGGTGACGGGAAGCACCTTCACAAACGGCAAGGGGCGCGCGATCCAGATCAAGCACACACCCACCGCGGCGGTGCACGGCAACACCATCGAGAACTTCGGCGGCGGGGCATTCCTCGACCTTGACGGATCCGTGCGCATCGGCAACGTGGATGCAGAAGAATTGGAGGCCGACGGCACGATCGTCTTCACAGGAACGTCCGTGCGGGCCTCAAACTTCATCAGGCTCGACGGAACCGTTGACGCGTCTGCGACCACCCTCGAGGCGCCCAAGATCCGCGTGCAGGGTGGCGACTTGGCCTTCGGGAGCCTCGAAGGAACCAAGATTCAGGCCGAAGGCCTCCACGTGCGGTTGACGCGCGTCGTGGCGGATGAGGCAGACTTCAAGGGCATCTTCATCAACGCCACGGACGCGTTCCTGACGGCGCAGGTCCTGAGCCTCGATGCAGACACAATCGACATCACGGGCGCACACATTGATGCGTCCGACCTTCGCTTGAACGGCGAGGTCGTCGACCGGAGCGAGGTCAAGCTCGACAAGTCGAAGGGCAAGTCGAAGGGCGCCAGTGGCGAGGACGGCGAGGACCACGACGACGATCACGGCAAGCACGCCATCTGCCACAAGTCCGGCGAGCACAATGCCCACACGCTGTACGTGAGCGATTCCGCCAAGAAGGCGCACATGGACCACGGCGACACCGAGGGTGAATGCCCCCAGGAGAAGCCGGGCCACGGGTCGAAGGACGCCAAGGGCAAGGACTCCGACGACAAGTCGAAGGACAAGAAGTCCAAGAAATCGGACAAGGAAGCCGAGAAGGGCACGGACTCCGACGACAAGTCGAAGGACAAGAAGTCGAAGAAGTCGGACAAGGAAGCCACGAAGCGTGAGGACTCCGACGAGGACCACGACGAGCACAAGGAGTCCAAGTCCGGCAAGAAGTCCAAGGACGACAAATGAGCGTCCTGCTGCCCGATTCGTTCCAGCCGACAGGCACGCTTGAGATTGAATCCGACGTAGTGATCGCGCGCAGCGAACCCACCGGTGATTTTGCGTTGGTTGGACTGCCGATCCACCGCCATGATGGCTTCATGGCGGCGCTTCGCAGCAACGGCTACAGTGCCCGCAAGCAAGGAAGCCGCGGCAATGTCTCCGAATGGCTTCTACGGCGCACGGCCCCCAAGGGCACCACGGGACGCATCGTGGCCGAGCGCAGCATCCACGTGGACAACAACGTGCGCGGCAATTGCAGCCTCGAAGCCACGGGAGGCGTCGAGATTGGCGACGGCGTCCAATGGGAAGGCCACGTCCAAGCGGGAGCGGACATCCTGCTTGGGCCGGGCACCACCGTGACGGGCAACGTCGCCACCCCTGCGACACTGACGCTTCAGCAGGGCGCGCGCATCATGGGAGACGTCCTGGCCGGACGGGTCGAGATCGCAGACGGCGCGGCCGTCGTCGGACGCGTCCACACCAACCGTGCGGAAGCCACGCGCGAGCACTAATTGATCAAGTCCGCGATGTCCTCGGGGCTCAAGCGGATGCGCTCGGGCTTCTCGGGTGCCTTGCGCGGCAGCGCCTCGGGAATGCTCGGGGCGGCCCGGGAATTGTCGTTGAAGATGCTCTTGACGTGGATGATGCGGCGGGCGTTGACTGGACCCTCCACGACGGCGCCGTCCTCCATCTCGATGGTGCGGTTGGCGATGACGCCGCTGAGCTGGCACCAACGCGCCATGTACACATCCCCTGCGGCCCGGACGGCGCCAGAGACCCGGACACCGGCTTCGAGGTAGACGTTCCCTTCGACGATGACGTCCCCGCGGATGTGGCAGCCTCCGTCAAGGCTGAGCGAACCCTGCGTGTACAAGTCTCCGGCAATCTCGACACCCGCACTCACGTGCAGCGCGCCATTGTAATCCACACCCGCCTTGATCTGGATGTGGGGCGGGATGTGCCCTACGTGGCGCGGCGGCCGCTCTCGGGGGAACGCGTCAGCAAGATCCTCCGAGCTGACCACTTCGATGGCGTTCTCGGGCTTGCGGACAGTGCGACGCCGCGAGCTGACCGTGGGCCGGTCCCCGGTGCCGAGGTCCACGACCTTCTTGCGCCGCGTGGGATCCAGAAGCAGAAACACCAGCGGCAGCACCAGAAACAGGATGACCAGCGTCACCACGACGGCATTGACCAGGAAGCCCAGCGGAGCGCCCGCTGGCGTCGCCTGCAACAACACCGCACCATGCATGGCAGTTTTGTGGCCCCCGCCAGAATAAATCGGTTTTGGTGCCGCCACCCCGCACCACGGCCGGGCCGCGAGGGACGACCGCAATCCTTAATGCCGCGCAGCGCCGGGGTGGTCTTAGCCAAACTGGCATTTCCTGTGGACGGGTCGCCCCATGCGCCGTCCACTTTGCACCCATGGGTGAGGCCGGGCGACACAGTGGGCCAGGCATATCCATGGAATTCGAACAGTTCCCCCTGAAAGACGGTACGCTCAACGCCATCGCGGCGATGGGATACGAAACAGCCACGCCGATCCAGGCCGAGGCCATCGGCCCCCTCTTGGAAAAGAAGGACGTCGTGGGCCAAGCCCGCACGGGCACCGGCAAGACCGCCGCCTTTGGCATCCCGATGGTGGATGCCCTTCGCGACGAGACCAAGCACGTGGTGGGCCTCATCTTGGTGCCCACGCGCGAGCTGGCCATCCAAGTCACCGAAGTGCTGACCGACCTCACCAAGGCAAGCCGCCTCAACGTGGTTGCGGTCTACGGCGGCGCAGGCTTCCAAGCCCAAACGGCGGCACTCGGAGCCAAGGGCGCCAAGATCGTGGTCGCCACTCCGGGCCGGTTGCTGGACCTTGTCCAGCGCGGCGACTTGCTGCTTGACCGCGTCAAGTTCCTGGTCCTCGACGAAGCCGACCGCATGCTCGACATGGGCTTCGTCCACGACATGCGCCGCATCCGCAAGCTCCTGCCGATCCGCGTCCAGACCGCCCTTTTCACCGCGACCCTCCCCGGGACGGTCGAGAAGCTCGTCAGCGAGTTCACCAACAAGCCGGTGCGCATCAAGACCGACGACGGCGAGACCACGGTGCCCAAGGCAGAGCAATTTGTCATGCACGTCGAGAAGGCCGCCAAGCAGGACACACTCCTGCACCTGCTGCACGCGGAAACGCCGGAGCGCGGCGTCGTGTTCACGCGAACGAAGCACCTGGCCAAGCGCCTCGCGCAGCGCCTGAGCAAGAACGGCTGGTCCGCGGTTGCCCTGCAAGGCAACATGACGCAGAATCAGCGCGAACGGGCCATGGAGGCTTTCCGCAACGGCGATGCCCGCCTGCTCGTGGCCACCGATGTGGCTGCCCGCGGCCTGGACGTGCCCGGCATCACGCACGTGGTCAACTTCGAC
This sequence comes from Thermoplasmatota archaeon, assembly GCA_041630755.1. Taxonomy (GTDB): domain Archaea; phylum Thermoplasmatota; class E2; order JACPAO01; family JAHFTW01; genus JBFKLD01. Next base: position 2,109 of record JBFKLD010000046.1, on the reverse strand, counting down.
ATCCCGGATGAAGACCAGTACGTCCACCGCGTCGGCCGCACGGCCCGCAACGGGGCCAGCGGTCGCGCGTTCACCTTCGTCCAAAGCGACGAGCGCAAGGACCTGAAGGCCGTGGAACGCTTTGCAGGCCGCGTGCTTGAGAAGCACCACGTGACCGTCACCGAGGAGCCCCCGGAGGGCCCGGACGACGCGCCGCGCATCGTGAACCAGACCGCAAGCCAGCCCCGCAAGCGCGCCGGGCGCAACGGACGCCCCGGGGGGCGCCAATCCCAGAGCCGGCCGCCCCAGGGCCGCCCACCCCAAGGCCGCCAATCCCAGGGCAGCCGCGGGCAGCGCTCGGGTCCATCCCGTGGGCGCTCGGGCGGACGGTCCAGCGGCCAGCGCCGCCAATAGGAAGGTTTCAACCCCCCCATCCAGGTTGCGCCCCGATGGGCGTAGCCTGGATGGTCGGCGGCACCGCCGGGGAAGGATTGGAGACCGCAGGCGAAGCCTTCGCGCGCGCCCTCGCATCTGCTGGATACAGGCCCAGCACGCAGCGCGATTTTCCCAGCCGCATCCGTGGTGGCGACACCACGGCCACGGTCCGCGTGACGCCCGAGGGCTACCTCGCCCCTGCGCCGCACATCGATCTTGCGCTGGCCTTCAATGAGACGGTCTGCGCCCGCATGGATGCCAAGCTTGGCCCTGGCAGCCTCTTGCTTGTCGACGACGGCATCCAGTTCGTCTCGACGCACGAAGTCGCGTCGTTCCCGTTTCGACAGACGGCCAAGGACCTTGGCGAGCCGCGCGCCATGAACATGGTTGCATTGGGAGCAAGCGCCTTCTTGATGGCGGTCCCCCGCGACGTGGTGGCCAAGGCGGTGGAGCTGATGTTCGCCCACAAGCCGAGCGTCGTGGAATCCAACCTGCAGGCCCTCGACGCCGGCATGGATCTGGCCAAGGAACGCTTTGGCGAGCCCCGGTTCCCCGTGCCGGAAGCATCGCCGGAGCCGCTTCTCTGGCTAAGCGGCAACGAGGCCGCCAGCCTCGGCGCCCTCGCGGCCGGGTGCCGCGTCGCAGCTGCATACCCGATCACGCCGGCCAGCGACGTGCTGGAATTCCTGACTCCTCGCCTCCACGAGATCGGCGGCGTCGCATTGCAAGTCGAGGACGAGATTGCGGCTCTGAACATGTGCCTCGGCGCAAACTTCGCCGGCGCACGCAGCATCACCGCCACGAGCGGACCGGGACTGAGCCTCATGACGGAGACCATCGGGCTTGCGGGTGCGACGGAGACGCCGGCCGTGATCCTCAACTGCCAGCGGCCGGGCCCCGCAACGGGCATGCCCACAAAGCACGCGCAGGAGGATCTTTGGCACATGGCCCACGGGGGCCATGGCGAATTTCCTCGGGCGGTGATCGCGCCGACGTGCGTGGCCGATGCGTACCATGCGACCATCGAAGCTTTCCGGCTGGCAGAGACGTGGCGCTGTCCGGTGATCGTGGCGATGGATTCACAGATGGATCTGTTCAAGCAGGCCATCACGCCCCCCGACGTCGAGGTTCCATGGACGCGCACACCCAATCCGCATCCAGACGGGCTGGACAGCTGGAGCGGCTTCGAGCCCTATGGCAGCGCCGAACGCGTGGGCATCCCTGGCGAACCGGGCGGCAGGTTCTATGCCAACTCCACGGAGCATGGCCCAAGCGGGTTCACCAACGAGGACCCCGCGGTCCGGGACGGCATGCTGGCGCGTCGCGCGAAGCGCTTGGAGAGCATCCGAGCGGATGCCCACGATCCGGTGGTGGTCTTCGAGCCGCCGACGCGGACCACGGACGCGACCATTGTGGCCTGGGGCTCGACGGTGGAGGCGGCACGCGAGGCCGGGCAATCCCTCGGGGCGCGTGTCATCGCCGTCCGGCTCATCTGGCCGTTTCCCGCCGCCGCCTTCGAAGCGGCCCTTGGCGACGGCCCGATCCTCGTGGCGGAAGCGAATGCGACGGGGCAGCTTGCCAGGCTCATCCAAAGTGAGCTGCCGCTGCATGGCCGCATCCGCAAGGTGCTGCGAAACGATGGCACTCCCGTGCGCGCCACGGACATCGTGGAGGCCGCATGAACTGGCAAGATCT
>JBFKLD010000045.1:0-8845 GCA_041630755.1 Thermoplasmatota archaeon | reverse complement strand
GAAGGGGCGGCCGAGCGCGTCAAGCACCTGGGCGGCGCGGGCGCTGAAGCCGCATTGGGGCTGGTCCGGGGTGCCCTTCATGAAGAGCACCAAGTCGTGCTCCTTGACCAGGGCGTCTAGTTCGGCCTTCTTTTCGGTCGTCAGGGCGGGTTGGTTGGGGTCAACTTGCGGCGGGGCGCCGGCGAGCGGGATGTCCATGGCTCCCGCCAGGCCCCAACGGCTTCAAGGTTTGCCGGTGCCCTCAAATGGAGGCGGCACAAGCAGGAAGGCATGCGCTGGGTTGCCCTGCTGCTGCTTGTTCCCCTTGCGGGCTGCGTGACGAACGAGGCCGACGTTCCCGTGGGCCTGCCTGACCGAGCAGGCCTGACGTTCCTGGACCCCGTGGACTTGCTGTGCCCTGACCAGCCCAACTACCCGCGCGACTGCGGCGGATTTGGCGAGCCGCAGCTGGAAGTGGCCGGCGATGGAACAATCTGGTACAGCGCGGTGTGCTGCGTGGGCCAGAGCCCGCCGATCTGGCGCAGCTTCGATGGCGGCCAGACGTTCGAGATCCTGCCGTTTGCGGATGGCACGGGGGCCAGCCGGGATGCGTTTGGCATCGAAGGCGACTTTGCCATTGATGATGCGGGCAACGTGTTCTTCTTCGACATCAGCGCGGCGACCGCCTACATCACGAAGTTCGAAGCAGACGGCACGCACGTGCACACGAAGGCCGATCCGTTTCCGCCGCTCGTGGACCGGCCGTGGATCCGTGCCGGCGAGGAGGACCAAGTGTTCATCCTCTACAACACAGCCACGAGCAGCCGGTTCTACCGCAGCGACGATGGCGGCTTGACGTGGGACTTGGCGGGCGGCAGGGAGTTCCCCTGCGCGCTCATGGCGCTTGGCCAAGGTCCGGTGCGCGACCACCTGATCGTCGGGGGATGCGCAGGCCAGCCGTCGGCGTGGCAGAGCTTTGATGGTGGCCGCACGTGGGGCGAGCGCATCGTGCTGCCCGACGTGCCGGGCCGTGCCACGGAGCAGTACATGCAGCCGATGGCGGACGCGGCAGGCATCACGTACGTGCCGGTGACGCATGAGGATGGGGACCAGACGCGCATCAGCGTGTACGCCATCCACCCGGAGGGTGTGCGTGGTCCGTTTGCGGCGACCGACAACGATGGTTTCACGGACAAGCCTTGGCTCATTGCGGGCCAGCAAGGCATCGTGGCGATGGCCCATTACGAGGCCGATGACGTGGCAGACCAGGACGATGCGACCTGGCACCTGAAGATCACGTACAGCCTCAACGCGGATACGATGGATCCTGTGTGGACGACGGTCGTGGCCGACCCGGACCCGGTGCACCAGGGCGTGTTCGGCCGCAGCCTGGGAGACTTCCTGCAGCTGCGCCAAACGGAGACGGGGGACCTCGTGGTGGCGTACGCTGCCCGTGAAGGAGACACGCTCACGAACAAGTTCGTGCGCAGCCAGGGCATGGATTTCGGGCCGGCGGTGTTCCGCAACGGTCCGCAGACCTAGCGCACGGAGCGCAGCACAAAGGCTCCGACGGCCATCACGAAGAGAACGAGGGCTCCAACGCCCAGAGACACGTTGAGGTCTTCTGTCATGCGCCGGAGCACGCCCATGGGCCTTCATCCGGCTCAGGTACGTAAGGCTCGTGGTGGGAGCGCTGAAATGACAGCATTCTTGGGCGCCCCCGCCGGTGGCCGCACGTGCACTGCCACGCCTGCGGCAACAAGATGGAGGAACGCGTCGTCGAGGGGCATCCCCGAGATGTGTGCGCTTGCGGCGCCATCCATTGGCGCAACCCCATCCCCGCCGTCGGCGCCATGCTCGTGCGCGACGGCCAGATCCTCCTGGCGTTGCGAGGCCGCGCACCCAAGAAGGGCGAATGGGACCTGCCGGGAGGCATCATGGAGGCCGGCGAGACACCGGAAGACGCCCTGCGGCGCGAGGTGGCGGAAGAAACCGGGCTCGAGCTGACGCGCATGGAATTGGCGTGCGTCTTGCCCGGCATGTACGACCACCGGGCCACGCTCAACTTGCTCTACCGCGTGGATGCCCCCGGCACGCCCATGGCCGACGACGATGTGGCCGAGCTTCGCTGGTGGCCCCTCGACGCGCTTCCCACAATGGCCTGGACCCACGAAGCCCAAGCTGTGCGCACGTTGTCCTAGAACTTGTGGACGCCGCCACCTTCGGGGTGCGGATGGAAGGCATCCGGCAAGCCCTTCTCTTCGACCTCGGCAGGCGTGAGGCACTTGAGGTCCAAGGCATGGATGCGGCCGCTGTGGATGTGCGGTGCGAACGCCTTCAAGATGGGGCGTTGGCGCTGGAAGGATTTCTGGCCCTCGAACGCAGCATCGACCACGATCAGGTGGATGTGGTCGCCACCGCCCAGGTCCGTGGGGTGGATGGTGGCCTCCGGCAGCACCGTGTGCACGGTCTCTTGAAGCAGTTGCGTGTCCATGGCGGGGCCACGGACGCGGCCGATTTAGGTCCGACGCCTACGCGACGAGGCGCCAGTTGAGCGGGTACCGGTAGTCGTTGCCGCGGTTGGCCTCGACGGCGGCGATCACCGTCAGCACGAGGGCGACGAAGGGCAGGATGAACAGAAGCGGCCAGAGCAGCAAGCCGATGACCACCAGCGTCAGCAGGAACGCCGCGACCGCCGTGACAACCATCACGATCAGCACGAGCAGCTGGAAGTTGAGCGCCTCCGCGGCTTGCCGCCGCACGAACGGATGTTCGTCCTTCCAGACCACGAAGACGATGAGGGGGCCGAGGAACGAGGGGATTCCAAGCAAGCCCACGAGGGAAGACAAGTGCGCCATCATCGCCATGGTGCGGTGGCTTGCCGTCGGGGGCTCGGCCTCGAGCATGTTCATGCCGCCCTCCGCAGGTCCTCGACCAGGTCTTCCAGATCCTCGATGCCGACGCTGATGCGCACCAAGCCATCCGTGATCCCGTCTGCCCGCCGGTTCGCGTCGCTGGCGTAGGCATGGCTGGTCTCCATGGGCAGGCTCACCAGCGTCTCGACGCCGCCGAGGCTCGCCGCGGGCGTCATGGTCTGCAAGGAGCGGCGGAAGGCGATCGCCTTCTCTTTGCTTCCTAGGTCGATGGTGAGCATGCCGCAGGGTCCATCCAGCAGCGGGCTTTCGGGGTGGAAGGTGGGGATGCCCCATTCACGGGCGACGTCCGCAAGAGCTTGGGCGTTCTGGCCTGCGCGCTCGACGCGGATGGCCAGCGTCTTCATGCCCCGCGCCAGCAGGTAGGCCGCGTGGGGGTCCATGATGCCTCCGAGGTTCCGCCGGCGCTCCCAGAGGTTTTCCCGGTGGTCATTGAACGCCAGGGCGCCGCCCATGATGTCGCTGTGGCCGCCGAGGTACTTGCTGGCGGAGTGCATCACAATGTCGGCTCCCAGTTCAAGCGGGCGCTGCAAGATGGGGGTGGCGAACGTGGCATCGACGCACAGGATGGCGCCAGCGCGCTTGGCGACCTCGGCCCAGGCCGGAATGTCTGCCACGCGCAGGAGAGGATTGCTGATGGATTCGAGCCAGACAAGCTTGGTGCTTACGGGCAGCTCCGGCTCGGAGAAGGCGTCGAAGAAGTGGACCGTCACGCCCATCCGGGCCACTTCGTCGGCGAAGTAGGCGGTGGTGCCGCCGTAGACGCCGCGCTGCACGGCGACGGTGTCCCCGGCCGACAAGAATGCCGTGGCGACGCAGGCGGTCGCGGCCATGCCCGATGCGAACAGCAGCGCATGCTTCGATCCTTCCAGCGCCGCGACTTTCTCTTCCACGGCGTCGACTGTCGGGTTGTGGTAGCGCGTGTAGATGCGCGCCGCGTGGGACCCGTCCGGGTTCTCTGGGTACCGGTACGTGGTGGTCTGATGGATGGGTGTGTTGACGCTTCCAACGGGGTCGCCTTCACCGGCGTGGACGGCGCGCGTGCTTGGGCCAGGCACGAGCCGCCCAGCACTGGCCAGGTTATCAGTTTAGGCGGCCAGCGCAGGCGTGGACCGTTCGAGATCCCTCCGAATTTCCTTATATACAATGGAGACGGCAGCCCGATCCATGCGAGGCATTGTTGCACTCCTGATCGTGGGCGTGGCCTTCAGCGGCTGCATGACGGAAGGAACCGGTTCGGCCAGCGTGTACGTCAAGGACGCGCCGACCGACGAATTCGACGAGATCCACGTGGTCTTCAGCAAGGTGTCCGTCCACAAGGGCGGCGACAATTCCACCAACGGCACCTGGATGACGCTGTTCGAGAACGCCACAGGGCAGGACTTGGACTTGCTCAACTTGAGCGGCAACCGGGCCGCCTTCCTTGGCGAGGCGAACCTGACGGCAGGCACCTACACCCAGATCCGCATCGAGGTCCTCGAGGCCTACGGCATCCAGAATGGAACCCGCGTGGACTTCACGGTCCCCAGTGGCACCCTGAAGGTGGTGCGCAGCTTCGAATTGGAAGCAGGGAAGGAGAGCCGCATCGTGATCGACTTTGACCTGGACCGCAGCATCAAGCAGACCGGCAAGGCCTGGAAGATGACGCCGGTGATCGGCAAGACGACGGTCACGGTCGTGGACAGCCAAGCAAGCGGCGCTGAGGCGCACGAAGAGGGCGAAGCCACGCGCCTCGAAGAGCTCGCCTGACGCAACCTGGCTTCGCGGCCACGCGCCGCCACGCGGCCCTGCGGGTGGTTTCACCAACCCCAACGCGCGACCTATCCCCCTCTTATCCTTCCTCTGGCCTCCGTGTCCATGATGAGCCTCGTCGAGGAAGAATTGGGCGGCCCGACGGTCTTCAAAGACCTTGGAAAGCTCGACTTCGACTACGTTCCCGACAACCTGCCGCACCGCGACGACGCCGTGCGCTTCCTCGCCCGCACGTACAAGGGCCTCACCCAAGGCGGCACCCGCGAGCACGCCCTCGTCTGGGGCCCCGTCGGCACCGGCAAGACCGCCGTCGCCAAGCGCTTCGCCCAGGACTTCAAGAACGCCCTGAGCCGCCAAGGCAAGCGCCTCGAGACCGTCCAAGTCAATTGCCGTCGCCGCAAGAGCGCAGGCCTGGCGATGCTTGGCATCCTCAACCACTTTGAGCCGCGCTACCCCGAACGGGGATTCAGCGTGGGCGAGATGATGCGCGACCTGCGCAAGCACCTGGAGCGCAAAGAGTGCCACCTGCTGATCATCCTGGACGAAGTGGATGCCCTGCTGCGCGCAGATGGTTCCAACCTTGTGTACGACCTGACCCGCTTCAACGACGAAAGCGGCCAGAACTGGGTCGGCGTCAGCCTCGTCCTGCTGAGCCAGCAGAACGTCCTCGACCAGCTGGACGACGCCGCCTTGTCCACCTTCAAGCGCGGCAACGTGTACAAAATGGACCCGTACGGGTCGGCCGAGATGGAGGACATCGTGGCCCAGCGCGCCGAACTTGCGTTCCACTCTGGCACCGTGGATCCAGACGCCATCAGCTTGATCGCGGACATCGCCGGCGAAGCGCCCGGGGGCGCCAAGGGTGGCCCGGGCGACGCCCGGCTGGCCATCGAGCTTCTCTGGAAATCCGGCTTGCTCACCGACGACCAGCGCAACGACCTGGTTGGCCCCGAGCAAGTGCGGGCCGCCAAGGCAGAAACCTACAGCGTGGTCACTGAGAGCAAGCTTCGCAACCTCGCCGAAGGCAGCATCCATCCGCTGCTTGCGCTGCAAGCGGTGGCGCGCCGCTTGGACCGCGACGGCGGCGCCTACACGACCACCGGGGCCGTGGAAGACACCTACAAAGGCATCTGCGAGGAGCGCGACGAAAAGCCGCGCGGCCACACGCAGTTCTGGAAGTATCTCAAGCAGCTTGAGGACGCTGGTTTCCTGTTTGCCAAGCTCAGCGGCCGCGGCCACGCAGGCACCACGCAGCTGCTGTCCATCCCGGACGTGCCGGCCAAGGTGCTCATCGAGAAGATCGACGCCCTCCTTCCGGCCTCATAAAGCATCGGGCGCGGGCAAAGGGCAAGACGGCGTCGAGTGCTGTTGGGGTGCGCCCATCCCGAGTCATAACCTTATAACGTCGCGGCGACCCATAGGATATTGCGTGCCCGGTACAGAATCCCAAGAACGCCTCCCAGAGCGGGAAGCCCTCCTTGCCGAATTGGAAGTCGGCGGTTACCTGACAGACCCCCTCCTCGAGGAGGCCATGCTCACGGTGCCGCGCCACCTGTTCGTGCCCAAGGATCTTCGGGATGTGGCCTACGAAGATCGCCCGTTGCCCGTGGGCTTCGGCCAGACCGTCAGCGCCCCCCACATGGTGGCCATGATGACCAGCGCTTTGCAGCTCCAGCAAGGGCAGAAGGTCCTCGAAGTCGGCTCCGGCGTGGGCTACCACGCGGCCATTGTCAAGGCCGTCGTGGGGGAAGGACAGGTCACCAGCATCGAGTACCTGCCCGAACTCGTCGAGCTTGCCCAGCGCAACCTCGAAGCCGCGGGCATCCACGTGGACGTCCGTGAAGGCGACGGCGCCGACGGCTGCCCCGAACAAGCCCCCTTTGATGCCGTGTACATCACGTGCGCCGTGCCCCAAGTGCCCGACAGCTTGGTGGACCAGCTCAAGGAAGGCGGCCACTTCGTGGCACCCCTGGGCATCACCCGCTGCCAGCTCGTGGCCGGCCGCAAGGTGGACGGAGAGCTCGTGCTGGACGATCTTGGCCCGTGCTTGTTCGTCAATGCGCAGGGCCGACTTGGCGTGCACAACGACGATTTTGACGAGCCGGAGCCGGACTACGACTACGACGACGATGACGACGACGAAGGTGGTTTGACCACCACCATGCCGTAGTTATCAGGGGGAGCGCCTCTGCCCCGCCGTGGCGGTGCTGCGCAACATCTCCAACCGGCATGTCTTCTTCCAAGGCGAAGCCCCACAGAGCTTGGACGAGATCCACCGCTCGGCCTTCATGGCCTTCAGCGATGCGCCGGATGCCCATGCGCGCCTCAAGGCCCTCGTCGCGGAAGCGGCCGATGCGGACCCGGCCGAGAACGACCTGGCCAAGATCCACGCCGTCGGCGAACCGATGGAGGTGGAGTCGTTCTGGAACCACGGCCAGCGCAGGCAAGTCATCCCTGTCGAGATGAAACGCCCGTACTGGACCCCCGATGCAAGCAGCGCCCTGTTCTTCGACCACGGATTCTTCACCGCCGAACATGACATCCCCTACGTGGAGCGCGCCTTGGCCGACTTGGCAGCGGAGAAGGACTGGTGGCTCTGGGACACCAAGGGCCAGCAAGCCCGCTTGGACGTGCTGACGTACGACATCGAAACGACCCAGTACGGCACAGGCGCCACCGACATCCCGATCGACATGATCGGGTACGCCTCGTTCGACGCCCGCTACAGCGCCTCGAAGGACATTGACGAAGAGACCTTCGACTTCCAATTCCAGGACTTGCCGCAGGATTGGCAGGACCGCGAAGTCATCCAGCTCGTCGCCCACAACCGGGACGAAGAGCTGGACAACCTGCACCAGTTCACCAAGCTTGCTGTGGACTACGACCTCGTGGCTGGACACAACGTCCTGGGCTTCGACCACAAGCAGATCCACGACCGCTTGCTCGACGCCCTGAAGCGCGACAAGCGCGACCAGAACCTGAGCGACGGCATGCGCAGCTGGTTCGAGGAATTCACCAGCACGTACAGCCGCCCGGACCGCAGCTTCCACTTCGGAACCAGCAGCGACATCGCCGTCTGGTACCCCTCCACGCTCGACACGTTCCACGCCGCGCGCAAGTTCTACTTCTTCCACGATGATTTCACCCTGAAGGGCCTGGCGCCGTGGCTTGGCGTCGAAGTTCCTGGCCGTGTGTACCTTGAACCGGCGAGCATGAAGCTCGACGATGCGACCCTCAAGTACAACAAGCACGACGTGCAAGAGCAGATGGGAATCACCCAGATCCTTCTGGCCCAAGCACTGCCCATGGCGTTCACCGTGAACCTGCCGCTGGAAAATTTGCTCACCGGCGGCAACACGCGCATGTGGGACCACATGGCCCTCGTGCGCGCTCGGCGCCAGCGGCGCATCATGCCTGCCACGTGCCGCGCGCAAGGAATCGCGCGCCAAGTGCAGCGCATCCTGCGCGGCGTGGACTTCCCCACGCGCGAGGCCATTGCCGAAGCCGTGCGGGAACTGCCGCCAGCCGAACGCAGCGGCAGCGGCATGGCCGAATTCATCCGCGTGGCCAAGCAAGGCCCCGAGATGCCCTTCTGGGTGGAGCACCCGAATGTCATCGTCAATCCACACGGCAACGAGAACGGCTACGCGATTGCCGGCGGCATGACGCTCAAACCCGACAGCGAGCTCAAGAGCCACTTCGTGCCTTGGTACCATGTCGTTGAGGCGGACGTGGGCGCCATGTACCCCACGCTGCTCAAGGCCCGCAACCTCACGGCCGACACCGTGCGCCCAGCCACGAAGGACGAAGTGCCGGATGATTGGATCTGGCTGCGACGCCTCGATGAATCCTTCACCCGCAGCGGACGGTTCCACACGCGTCCCGCGGACGCCTCACGCGAGGCCTACACGAAAGGCAAAGGCACCATGATCGGCGTGGTCCACCGTCCCGAGGACGGCATGGTCAACAAGGCCATGACCGGCATCCTCGACACAATCCAGAAGGTCAAGGACGCGAAGGCCAAGGCCAAGGCAGAAGGCGCCCCGAAGGACCAGCAGCGCATCCTCGACATGACGTATGCCAGCCTCAAAGCCGCGCGCAATGCCGGCACCCACGGCATCCTCGTCGCCGTCAATGTCAGCTGCCGCCAATTCAACGTCTGGGGCGGCGCCAACATCACG
>JBFKLD010000044.1:0-8937 GCA_041630755.1 Thermoplasmatota archaeon | reverse complement strand
CCGGCGCACGCGCGCGATGACGTTCTTCTTCAGCGGCCCCCTTCGCGCAGGGACGTACATGCGCAGCAAGATCGTCGCGTTGGCTGTGCCCACCGTCGTCTTGGGAGTCTTTCCAGCGGTCATCACAGTAGCCCTGATCCCCGTCTACGGTTGGCCCGCCACACCGGCCGCCTTCCGCACCGGCCAGCGCGTGGGACCGGCAGATGCCAGTCAATGGTCCACGCTCACCATCAACGGCACCGCCGAGTGGTTGTTCGCCCTCGGGTTCGCAGCCCTTGGGCTTCTTCTCGTGGCTGCCTTCCTCGTGACCTTGACGTTGCTGGCCAGCGTCTACACGCGCCGCGCCTGGCACGCAGGATTCGTCCTCGTGGCCGGCCTGGGAGGGTTGGGTGCATTGGGCCTCTTGGCAGGCCAGGCCGTGGGCAACGCGTTCACCTACGCCTTTGGCCCCTTCGGGTGGATGTACGCCGCCACGGCCTTGCCGCTGGAGATGATGCTGCGGCCCGCGGCGTTGGACGGCGCGCCGGGATTTGCAGGTGGATGGCTCATGTGGGGGCTCGGATCCGCGATGCTCGCCGGATTGAGCCTGGTGGCGTGGCTGCTGTGCCTGCGGCGCATCCGCAAGTGGGAGGCGCCGCAATGAAACTGCGGCTCGAGGACGTCACGGTCCGCTACGGGGACACGGTCGCCCTGAACAGTGTCACGCTCGACGTGGCGCCTGGCATCACGGCCCTCGTCGGCCCCAACGCGGCCGGCAAGTCCACGCTCATGAAAGCCGCGACAGGCCATCTGCGGCCCGCGGCGGGCAAGATCTTGTTCGACGACACTCCGGTCTGGGGAAACGCGCACTTGATGGCAAAGGTCGGCTACGTCCCAGAACGCGACGCCCTGTACGAATTTCTGACGGGCCATGCCTTCGTCAAGCAGATGGCTGTGCTCCATGGCTACGAAGCGGACGAAGCCGACATCTTGGCCACGGAACAATTGACGCTGCTTGGCATGGAGATGGCCATGCATCGCAAAGTTGGCACCTACTCGCGCGGCATGCGCCAGTTGACCAAGCTCGCCCAGGCGCTTCTGCACGAACCAGACTTGCTGCTTCTGGACGAGCCGCTGGAAGGATGCGACCCGGTGGTCAAGCAGACCATCATGGATGGGATTGACGCGCGGGCGCAGCAGGGCGCCACCGTCCTCATCGCCAGCCACGTCCTCGCGGAGGTTGAGTCCATGACCTCCCGGATTGCGCTTCTGAGCGCTGGCCGCTTGGTTGCCAGCGGCGACACAGAGTCCGTCCGGGATGCCCTCCACGACCTGCCAAGCACGGTCCGCATCCTCACCGGGCGCGCCCGGTACCTCGCCGGAAAATTCACCGCATGGCCCAGCGTCGAAGGGGTCTACGTGGATGGTGATGCCGTGGATGTGGACGTTCCGCACCTGGCGGAATTCCTTCGCGCGTTCCATCGCAACGCCCGCAGCGAATGGAGATTCCAAGGGATCCAAGTGCTCGACCGCGACCTGGACAGCGTCTACGGCTACTTGGCGGAGGCCGCATGAATCGGAGCCTGTTCATGCTCGGCATGCGCCACCTGGTCCAAGGCCGCACGGGGGTTGCCGCACTCGCATTGTGCCTCGTGCCCGCCATCGCCGCGGTCATCTTGTTCGTCCGCGACGCATTGCTTCTTGGTGACTGCCCCTGCACATGGGATGCGGGCATCGGCGAACTTGTTGCCGGGCTCGTACTGGGCGTCACGGTGCCTCTCACCGCGCTTCTTCTTGCCGGCGGCGTGGTGACGGACGAGGTGGAAGACGGCACAATCAGTTACCTCCTGACACGCCCGCTCTCGCGCCGCCGCATCTACCTGATGCGCGTCCTTCCGGTGCTTGCGCTGGGTGCCGTGGCGGGGGTGCTGCAGGTCGTGGTCGTCGCCGTCGGTCGGCTCCTGGCGTACATGTTCCTCGTGCCGGCCGAGGCCACCGTGGCCTGGGATGGGTGGAGCATCGCGACTGGGATGCTGGCAGCCATCTTGCAGATGGCGGTCCTCGTGGCCGTGCTGAGTGCCATCAACATCTTCGCCCGGCGCTGGAGATTCACGCTTGGCCTCGCCTACCTGCTTGCGTGGGAGCTTCCCGCCGGTTTGAGCGGAGGGGCTGGCCTGGGCTTTGCCACCGCGTTCCATCACGCGCGCAGCATCGTGGACATCTCGGCGCCGCAAGCGCTCACCATCGTCCCCAGCCCGCTCTGGCTCAGTGTCCCGTGGATGGTGAGTTGGGCCATGATCTGGTTCTGGCTCGCCAACCGCACCTTCGGGCGGCGCAGCATCGCCGTCGCGAGCGGGGCCTAGGACAGATCGGCGGCGAAGCCCGTCGCGGCGTCGCGGATGGCTTGCTTCCAGTCATCGCCTTGCGCGTACATGATGGCGCGCCCGACGTTGACGACGGCGAACTTGCGTTGGGCGTCGCCCCCGCGCGCAATGGTTGTGGCTGCGTCGCCGCCCTGCGCACCGACGCCGGGGATCAGAAGGGGCACGCCGTCACCACAGAGGGTGCGGATCTGCTGCAGTTCGTCGGGGTACGTGGCGCCTGCGACCAAGCCGATGTTTCCCCATTCGGCGTTCCATTCCATCGCTTTGCGGGCCACGGCTTGGTAGAACGGCGTGCCGGCGGAGTCGATCGGGAAGTCTTGGAAATCGCCCGCGCTCGGGTTGCTGGTGCGGCAAAGAAGGAACACGCCGCGGTCGTCGTAGGTTGCAAAGGGTTCGACTGTGTCGCGGCCGAGGTAAGGGGTGACCGTCACCGCATCCGCGCCCAGCTCATCGAAGACCGCCTCGGCGTACTTGCCGGCCGTGTGGCCGATGTCGTTGCGCTTGCCATCGAGGATGACGGGCAGGCCCGGAGGCATGCGCGTCATCAGCTCTTCCAATGCCTCGTTGCCGACGCGGCCCAAGGCTTCGAAGAACGCGGCATTGGGCTTCACGGCGCACGCCACGTCCGCCGTGGCTTCGACCACGGCGAGGCACCATTCGAGTGTGTCCTCGGCGCCCATGTCTGCGGGGAAGCGTTCCGGGTCCGGGTCGAGGCCGACGCACAGCCAGCTGTTGGCACGTTCGGCGCTTGCCGCAAGGCGGGCATTGAAGTCCACGAGCGGGCCACGCGCGCGCCGGTTTCAACACTTCGCCGTGCCCTCACCCAAGGACCAAATAGGGCCCGCACGCCAAGAGCCATTTGATGGAAGTTGGATTGACGCAAGAAGCCCGCAACACGGTCGCCCACGACATGACGGATGTCTTGGCGGACACGTACGCCTTGTACCTCAAGACGCACGGGTACCATTGGAATGTGACCGGCCCCCACTTCGGGCAGTTGCACCTGACGTTCGAGCAGCAGTACAACGACATGTGGCAAGCCGTGGACGAGATCGCCGAGCGCCTGCGTGCCCTCGGCGAGGTCGCCCCCTGGGGCAAGGATCTCACGAGCCGCGCCAGCATCCCGGAGGACGAGGGTGTGCCGGATTGGCAGTCCATGGTCAAGAACCTCGTCGCCGGCCACGAACAGCTCATCCAGCGCCTGCGCCAGGCGATCCCTGTCGCCGAGGAGAACAAGGATGCCACGAGCGCCGACGTGTTCACTGAGCGCTTGCGCATCCACGAAAAGACGGCATGGATGCTCCGCTCATTGATCGAGTAAGGCGCAAGGGCGCCGGAGCAGCAAAGGGGAGAGGGAGAAAGGCCTAGGCGCTGACGCTTTGCAGCATGCGGCGGCCCATGGACTCGATGTAGACGCAGTCCTTGCCGGCTTCCGCTTGATCCTGGAGTTCTTCCGGGATGTCCAAGTCGAAGGTCTCGTAGGAGTCGCTGTCCATGAGCTGGGCGACCGTGCCGTGGACGCTGAGGATCTGCGCGCCGCGGCGGTCCATCGTGGGGACCCACACCTTGTCCGTCACGCTGCCCATGTAGGTCTTCTTGGAGCCCGTGAAGATGCTGCGGGCTTCGATGCGGGCCTTGGCGGCGCCGTGCTTGCCCGGCTTCGACTTCGTAATGGAGTCGATCTTGCAGGGCTCGTCTTCGATGAGCATGTAGCGGCCTTCTTTGAGGGTCCGCACTTCCGCCTGTTCCTTCATAGGGCTCAGTTCCGGGCAGGCAGGTCCAAGATAAAGGGTTCGGGGTCGCGCCCGGCCTCCACGGGGAGGCGCGGCCAGCGCCCGCGGGCCTCCGTTGCGGCCCAAAACCTCCAAAGGGCGCTGCTGCCGTCGAGGCGCCGTGGTCCGAGTCGCCGTGCCCGATGGGATGCGCCGTGAGCTGAACCTGTTCGGAGCGGTCAGCATGATCGTCGGCATCGTCATCGGAAGCGGCATCTTCCTCGGCGTCAACCGCGTGGCCGCAGGCACAGGAAGCCCCAGCCTCATGGTCCTGGTGTGGGTGCTGGCGGGCCTTCTGACGCTGATGGGTGCTCTCACCTATGCCGAGCTGGGAACCATCTTCCCCAAAGCGGGCGGCGAGTACGTCTTCCTGAAGGAAGGCATGGGCGCGTTTGCTGCGTTCCTGTCCGGGTGGACCGCGTTCACCATCAACCTGGCGGGCTCGGCGGCTGCCCTGGCCGTCATCTTTGCCGAGCAGCTCAACCAGCTCAAACCCGATGGATTTGGGTCGCTTGTTCTGCTTCGGTTCGGAAGCGAAGCTGACCCCTGGCTCCAGATTGACGGCGTCAAGATCACCGCGGCGGCCCTCATCGGCGTCTTGTCCATCGTCAACTACTTCGGCGTCAAGTATGGAGGTGGCGTCCAGATGGTCTTCACGGCTCTCAAGGGCGTGCTCATCGTCATGCTCGCGGGTGCCGCCCTTCTGTTTGCCGGCGCGGCCGCAACCGGCCGCAGCGGCTTCTTCGAGATGAACAGCGTCGCCGGAACTCCGAGCGCCGACGGCTTCAGCTTCTCTGGATTCCTGGGCCTGGCGATGGTGGCCGCCTTGTTCGCGTACGATGGCTGGACCAACGTGGTCCGTGTCGGCAGCGAGCTCAAGAATCCCGCCAAGAACATCCCCAAGGCCATGCTCTTCGGGTTGCTGGCCATCATGGTCCTCTACATCCTCGTCACCCTCGGCTACGCCAACGTGCTGGGCTGGGAAGGATTTGCCAACGGCGAAGAGGCAGGCCTCGGAAGCAGCCGGACCGTGGCATCCAACGCCGCGCAGGTGCTCTTCGGGCCCGGCGGGGAGAGCCTCGTCACAGCCATGATCTTGGTGTCCGTCTTCGGGGCTCTGAATGGCATCACCCTGAGTGGCCCCCGCGTCTACTACGCCATGAGCCGTGACGCGATCTTCCCGCGCATGTTCGGCCACTTGAGCCGCCACCGCACGCCGGGTGCTGCCATCCTGTTCCAGGCCCTGCTGGCCATCGGCTTCCTGATGTTCTTCGATTTCAACGCGCTCACCGACAACGTGGTCTTCATCTCGTTCTTCTTCTACGCGCTCACCGCCGCAGGCCTCATGGTGCTTCGGAAGACGCACCCTGACTTGCCGCGCCCGTACAAGGTCTGGGGCTACCCGTTCGTGCCCATCGCCTTCATCCTCACGAGCCTCGCCTTTGTGGTGTTCCTCGTGGTGGACCAAGTCCGCGGCTTGGCCGAAGGCGGGATCTCGGTGAATGACTTCAACCGGCTCGTTGGCCTCATCGTCGTGGCTGCCGGCATTCCCGTGTTCCTGCACTACCGCAAGCGCATGGCCAAGGAAGCTGTGTCCGCTGGTGGCTTGCCACCCCCGCCGATGTTCGGGCCCGACCCGCACGCCGACGAGCGCGAGTGAGTCGGCCTTTCGGGCAAGGTTGAACCGCAGGACGGCGCATCGCCGCACGTGCTTGAAGCCGCGCGACGCATGGCTGCTGCCGCCCACGATGCTTGGCAAGACCTCGAGGGTCGAAGCGACCTCCACGAAAACGTCGCCATGGGTGCAGACGGCACCCCGACGACCCGCGCCGATGCGATCCTCGATGGAGCCATCTTGGACATCGCTGCCGACGAAGGCATCAGCGTCCTCAGTGAGGAAGCGGGCTTTGTCGACCATGGCAGCGACGCCGTGGCGGTCGTCGATCCGCTGGATGGGTCGCGCAACGCCGGGCGCGGCATCCCGTTCTACTGCACCAGCATCGCCATCGGCACCGGCGACCTGAGCCGCGTCCATGCGGGCGTGGTGCAGAACCTAGTCACCGGCGACGCGTACACGGCAGAGCAAGGCAAAGGTGCGTTCCTGAACGATGCCCCCGTCACGCCGCGCCCCTTCGACCCCAACGAGATCATGGTCGCCGTCATTGCCGACTACGCCGACCCCGAGATGGTGGACCGGCTCCAGCGCCGCAAGCACCACCTGCGCGACTTGGGCAGCGCCGCATTGGAGATGTGCCTCGTCGGCACCGGTGCTCTGGATGCGTTCGAAGTCCACCGGCCCTGGCTGCGCGTCATTGACATCGCCGCAGCCACCCTGTTCATCCGGGAGGCTGGCGGCATCGTCATTGACCCGGCCACGCGCGAATCGTTGGCCACGCCGTTCAACCTCGATGTGCGCACTGGGGTGCTCGCGGCGAAGGCGGGATCCGAAGAGGTTCTGTCATGAACCCCTACGGGATGGTGGATGCGTGAAGTGGGGAATCGTCGCCAAAGGCGGCATTGACCACGTCCGGAAAGCAGCCCTCGGGCTTCGTGACCATCTGGTTGGCCGCGGCGAGGATGTGTGGCTCGAAACGGACCTGGCCGAAGCCGCCTCCGAAGAAGGCCACACGCTCCAAGAGATGGACGCGGTCGTGGACCTCTTCATGACCGTCGGTGGCGACGGCACGATCTTGATGACCCAGCACGTCACAGACAAGCCTGTCTTCGCCGTCAACGCGGGTGCCATCGGGTTCATGGCCGAGGTGGATCCCCCGGATGCCAAAGAGGCCCTCGACAAGGTCATCGCTGGAAAGTACCGCGTCGAAGAGCGCGACAAGCTTTCCGCCTATCTCGGCGACATGCACCTGGGCGATGCGACCAACGAAGTCACCATCCAAGCAAGCCTCATCGCGAAACTGATCAAGATCCGCATCGATGTGGATGGCGAAGAGCTTGACACCATGCGCGGCGACGGCCTCATCGTGAGCACCCCGACCGGCAGCACCGGCTACGCCATGAGCGTCGGTGGCCCCCTAGTCCATCCGGCCGTCCGCGGCACTGTCCTGGCGCCCATCGCACCGTTTCGCTTGAGCGCCCGCCCATGGGTCATCCCGGAGGCGTGCTGCGTCGAGGTCACCGTCGTGGAACGGGAGAGCATTGACAGCGAGAAGCCTGCCAAGGTCGTGGTGGATGGGCAGCATGCCACCCCCATCGGGCCGGGCGAAACGGTCACCATCCGCGCCAGCAAGCGAAAGGCCCGTTTCGTGCGGTTGGGTTCGGGATTCTACGAACGCGTGCGCACCAAACTGACGCGCTGATGGGCTTCTTCGACTTCCTTCGGCGCAAGCGGGGCCGCGAACTGTGGCTGCGCGAGAATTACCGTGAGCTGCCTGTCACGGAGTGGACCGACGATGAATACGACCACTTCATGGCCACATGCAGCGACGAGGAGTACTGGGCCGAATGGGACCACTGGAGCCGGCAGACCAGTGAGCACCCGCGCGTGAAGAAGATCCGGCGAAGCTGCCTGGCCCTCGGAAACGAGGCGGCCAGGCATTCGTATCCGCAAGAATTTGCCTGCCTCATGCGCGTGGAAGGCGACACGATCACGGAGCTGGTGCTGCTGCCGGGAACCATCCAAGGCGACGAGCATGCCATCATCGGGTTGTGGAACCAGCCCGTGGACCGCGAAGTGCGCGGAAGCTTGCACAGCCACCCTGACGACCATCCCTACCCCAGCGACGCGGACTTCGAGCTCTTCTCCGCCCACGGCGAGATCCACTTGATCTTGTCCGAGCCCTACGACGAGTCGAGCTGGCGGGCGTACAACCACGACGGGCGGCCCGTGACGCTGGAGATCGTCGATGATTGAACCCCTGGTCGTCGGTGCCCTTCTTCCGCTGGTGCTGTGGATCTTGTGGCGCATCCAAGCCTTGGTGGTCGATGGCGTCCTGCGCAAGGGCATGTTCCAGCTTCTTCGCCACCAGCGGCGCGTGTACAACGTGGTGAGTTGGTGCGGGGTCCTGCTCCACGAGTTGGCTCACGCAATCTTCTTGCTTCTTGGCGGCCACGGAATCAAGGACTTTCGCGTTGGTCGCGACGCGGGGCACGTGACGCCGCGCCGGCTGCGCAAAAACCTCTGGGGCCACGGCACTTTCCTCATCGCCGCGCTGGCGCCGATGTTCGTGGCGCCAGTCGTGGTTCTTGCCCTGCTTCTTGTCGCCCGCCCTGACCTGGTGGCATTCTTCCCGGCCCAGCAGCCCCGCTTCGATGCCGTCGGCGCCAGCTTCGACGGCGCGCCTGGCGTGCTGCTCATCTTTGGATCTTTCTTGCTGGGCAGCGTCGTGCCGGCCATGCTGGGCTTGGACCTTGCGGCGCCCCTCGGCTTGGCGGTCTTCCTTGTGGCCGTGCTCGCGATCCCCAGCGCACGTCCCAGCCACGTCAAGAACAAGGGCGCCGAAGACGAGGGCGACATCGCGGTGCTGCGGGCGACGATCAAGCGCCGGCCTTGGCCGACGGTGGCATTTCTGTGCCTCTTCACGGCCGCCAGCGCCGTGCTGGCATGCAGCTTCCCGCCTGGTTCTGGTGGGGTGCGCTTGCCCTCGTGGCGGTCCCCGTGGCGGGCATCACGCTGGCAGGCGCCGGCGGCATCGGGTGGTGGGCTGTCTCCCACGCCGGCCGCATCACCCCTTGGCTTGCCTGGATCCCGTTCGCGTTGGCGATGGCGGCCCAGGTCGTGCCTCGGATGGTAGGCTGGGGGACGCCGCTGCTGCTGAACCTCGGCACGCTGCTGCTGTTCGTGG
>JBFKLD010000043.1:0-9058 GCA_041630755.1 Thermoplasmatota archaeon | reverse complement strand
TGCACTCAGCTTCCAGAAGTCCGAATCGGGCGACAGCATCCGCATCCCCCGGGCCACCCCGGGCACGGACTGGTCGGCGTTCCAGATCCGCAGCGACACGGCTGTGCCGGGGCTCGTGATGGACATCAACGACCCTGCTGGCGTCGGAGACACCGCCGTGGGGACGTCCTTCGTCCAGATCGGCACCGGCACCATCAGTGGCGGCGACCGTCTCTACTTCTGTGCCACGAGCCAAACGCAGGACGTCCGCGTGTTCATCATCCACGCCGTCAACAACGAGAACGTGTACGATACCACGTTCCGGACCATCAAAGCCTGCTGAATCTTGCCGGAGCCATTTAAGCCCAGAAGGCGCCATCCCCGGTTGTGCGACGCATCTTCGCTCTTGCAGCCTGCCTGCTCTTCATTCCGATCGCCTCGGCTGACTGGGTCAGCTTCCACGGAGACAGCCGAAACACCGGCTTCGTTCCGAACTCGGACTACGAGGTGTACACGGATGTCTGGTGGAACAACAAGACCGAAGGCGACAGCCAAGTCAAGGCCAGTCCGGTCCTGAAGGACGGCAAGCTCATCACGGTGAGCTTGAAGGGCCTGGTGCGCGCGCTGGATTCGGAAAGCGGCAAGGAAGTCTGGCGGTACGACCTCAAGGCCCCGACCTCTGCGACACCGGCAATCGAAGGCGAACGCGTGTACGTGGTGAGCGAACGCGGCAATCTGGTTGCGTTGAACCTGAACGATGGCCGCGAGGAGCACAAGACGACCGTGGGCACGACCCTCGCAAGCCCCACGGTCCACGAAGGCAAGCTCTTCATCGGCACGGAAGGCGGAAAGATGCGCGCCTACCTGGCAAGCACCCTGACCCTCCTCTGGGATTTCACACTCAACCAAGGCTACGACTTGCCCGTGGACGGCGACGGCCGCTGCACCGGCACCCGTCACACCAACTTGCCCATCCGCGGCGCCCCCGTCGTGTACGACGGCAAGGTGTTCTTCGGCAGCATGAACCACCGGTTCTACGCCATCGATGAGCAAGGAAGCGGCGACAAGAAGACCTCGCTCATGTGGTCCTACAAGACCGACGACGTCATCATCGGCAGCCCGGCCCTGGTTCTGGAAAAGTCCCTGGTGCCCCGCATCACGTTCGGCTCCTTCGATGGCCACATCTACAGCTTCGTGGCTTCCCCCAACGGCGAAGGCACCGACAAGTGCAAGGGCTACGACCACCAGCCGCACTGGAAGGTCAAGCTCCCCACCATCATTGATTCGGTCACCGGTGAAGAGAACCCGAGCAAGATCGAGTCCTCGCCGGCCACCGATGGCAAGAACATCTACGTGGGCGCCAACAACGGCCACTTCTACATCCTCGACAGCAACGGCGGCGCCATCCTGTGGGAGAACTCCCAGGTGGGCAACGCCGACAACCCGATCACCAGCAGCCCCGCGGTGGCCAACGGCACCGTCGTCGTGGGCGCGGAGAATGGGCACGTCTACTGGCTGAGCGCCACGGATGCGCGCATCCTCAAGGAATTCGCCACCGAGTCGGGTGTCCAGACCAGTCCCGCCATTGATGGCCAACGCGCTTTCGTGGCGGCCAAGGACGGCACGCTGTACATGTTCGGCCCCGAGATCCCGACGCGCGCCGACTTGATCGTCGAATTCATCGAAGCCGACATCCTTGAGGTGCGCATCGGTGTCAAGAACGTTGGCGACCGCGCAAGCGACCCGACGACGCTGCGGTTCTTCCGCGGCGGCACCTTCGTGGCCAACTTGGACGTGGGTGCCTTGGAGCCCAACGGAGCGGTCACGGTGACCCGGGAGAACGACTTTGGCACCGGCGAGTTTGCGCTGCGCGCCCTGGTGGACCCGGACAACGTGATCGCGGAATCGACGGAAGCAAACAATGACCTTGAGGAGTCGATCCTCGTGGAGGACCCGGACGCGGCATTCACGGAGGAGCCCAGCGAAGAGGGCGGGGGCATCAACATCCCCGGCCCGGCGCTGCCGCTGGTGATCGTGGGCCTCGGCCTGCTCGTGGCGTTCCGCCGGCGCAGCTGAACCAGCGAATCTAAGTGGGTCGTGGCAGCTCCGGCGCTCGAGTGCTCGTGCGTGCTGATCTGCTGCTTACTTGCCTGCTTGTGACTGCCTTGAGTGGATGCTCCAGTGTCCCGGGTGCTGGCTTCGTGGCCGAGGGTCCCGTCAGCATCGACTGCGTTGCCGTCAAGGATGAACTCTACGATGGCTACGACTTCGAGGTGTCCGATTGCAGCGTCGAGACGCGCGAGTTGTGGGCTGACTGCCACACGCCGAAGGACGACACGCCGCGTGCCAACACCTGGACCTGCACGTTCCTGACGTTCACGTTCGCCAACACAGGCGAGCGCAATGTCCGTTTGACCAACATCATGGCCGCATCCAACGACGAACTGGTCATGGTCGACGGCTCAGCCAATGATGGCATTGGTCTCAGGGGCAATGATGCAGTTGCAAGCGGAGATTCCGTCACCGTCACGATGGTGGTGGGCACCGGCCCCGAGCCGTTCTGCGTCTTGGATGCGCACCCCCGCTACACCAGCGCGGGTACGTCCTGGCACATCCACTTCCCGACGCCCGCCTGCTGACCGAGCCTAGGCCCTGGCCAAGTACATGCCTCGCCGGGCCATGTCCTTCTTCGTCTTGTACCCCAGCGCAAGCCCGATGGCCATGCCGCTCAGGTGGGCGAAGTTGCCGATCCCGTTGCCCGGGTCGAACGCGCCCAGGACGTCCAGGGCTGCGTAGCCGATGCCGGCGATCCAGAAGGGCACCGGGACGATGCCCCAAATCAGTATTTTCTCATTGGGCATGAGGACCATGAGGGTGCCGAACATCATCATGAGGGCGCCGCTGGCGCCAAGGGCTGCGCCGCCGCCGTAGAGGATGCCCGTGATGGTCACCTGCGCCGCGCCGCTGACGGCGCCGCTGACGAAGAACCACACGAGGAAGCGCTTCATGCCGATGATGCGCTCCAATGTGGGGCCGAAGAAGAACAGGAACAAGCCGTTGAACAGCAAGTGGTAGAAGCCGCCGTGGCTCAGCGTGCTGGTGACGAGGCTCCATGGGCGCAGCCAGAAGTCGGTCTGGATGGTGAAGATCTCGCGGTGCAGCAGGGGCGAGATGCCCAGCGTCACCAGTTGGAGGACGAAGATGCCTCCGATGGCTGCCAGGAGGCCGTAGGTGGCTTTCGGGTGCCAGGTCTGTTCCCATGCGCGTTCGTGCACGGGTCGGGCAGCGGTTGGGCCTCCTAAGCCGTTTGGCGGTTGCCGGTGGGCTCAAGTCCATCCCCGGTTTGCCTGGATGCGTGAAGGAGGACGCGGCCAGCCCGTTGGCGGTCATTGCGACGTTTGTCTTGGTGGCCGTGGGCTTGACGACGCTGCTGTTCTTCCTGTTCGTGGACACCACGAATGAGCTTCTGGAGCTGCAGGAGACCAACGACCGGTTCGTGGTCACGTCCACGGAGGGCAACCTCGAGTGGGGCGACCTGCGCGTGCAGTTGGTGGACCGCGCGGGTGCCGACCGGACCGATTTCCTCACGATTCCGGATGGTGCCGTCGAGGAGGGCGACGCCATCGAGTTTGCCTCGATGCCTCCTGGTGGGGAGTACCTTTTGCTGGTGACGCTGGACGGCCAGGAATTGGTGCGTCTGCGCGTGGTGGTTTAGGAGAAGACCCCCGCTTGCTGTGCGCCGTTATCGGGGCAGGCCCAACTGGCCTCTGGAGAAACAGTTAAAGACGGTGAGCAGGCCAGTTGAGGGTATGAGGGACGAATACGAGTTCCTGCACTTTCCCCCAGAAGCGGTTCATGTGGAGCCGCAGAAGCTGGAGGCCCTGCCGGAATCGGCCCAGCGCGTGTTCCATGCGATCCGCGATGATGGCCCCGTCACCCATGCCACGCTCCGCGAGGAGACGGGCATGCCCGCGCGCACGATCCGGTTCGCCGTGAAGCGCCTGAAGGAGGAGGGGCTCATTGATGCCCGCAGCTCCTTGCGCGACTGCCGGACGAGCTACTTCTTTGTGGCGCGCAACTGCATTGACCCGCGCGTGCTTGACGCTGCGCGGCGCCATGCGGACTTTGTCGCTGAGCGCGACCATCGGCTCATTGAGCACGTCTGACGTGCCTGCGCAACGTTAGGTCTGCGCTGCCGGAGCCGGAGGCGTGTACACGCCTGCGTCCACCAGCACGGCGTGGTAGAACGGGAACCACATGACGGTCTCCCAACTGTCGGCCAGGGCTTCCTTGCCGGCTTCGAAGTCGGCTTGGTCGGGCCACAACGGGTCGCCCAGATCGAAGTCCTCGGCGTACAAGCTGTACTTGGTCATGTTCGTGAGCGTGTCGCGCTCGTTGTGGATGCCGATCGGGTTGTCGCCGGCGAGCGTGTCTCCGTTGAAGATGAAGTACGCCGGGATGCCGGCCGCTGCAAACGGCGTGTGGTCGCTCTGGGCGTTCACGCCGGCGTAGCCGGCCACTTGGCCGCTGGCGATGCCTTCGTAGAGGAACACTGGGTATGTGTCGCCGTCACGGGGGCTGGTGGCCTCATCGGGGAATCCGAACCAGTCGTCTTGCAGGGTGTCCGCCCAGGCAAGCAGGCTGTCGGCCACCGGGCCGCCGCCTTCACCGCTGGTGCCATCGGGCGTGTCGGGGCCTGCGGCGATGACGATCGGGTCGGGGCGCGGGATGGGGGCGGGCCAGCTCATGCCCACGACGTCCAGGTTCCAGTACGAGAGGACGCGGTTGCGGGCGTCGGGGTTGCTCTGGATCCAGAATTGGCTTCCCAGGATGCCGTTCTCTTCGCCGCCCCAGAGGCCGAACATGAGCGTGTGCTCGAATTCGAAGGGGGCAAGGGCGCGGGCAAGCTCCATGGTGGCCACGACGCCGCTGGTGTCGTCGAAGGCGGCGTGGGTGGTGCCGCTGACCATGTCGAAGTGGCCGCCGCTGACGAAGATGATCTTGTCGGAAGTGCCGGGCTTGATGGCCACGACGTTGGCCACAGATTCAGGGCAGATGGTGCCGCCGCGGATGGGCACGCAGGCTTCCGGGGGCAAGTCGGTGGTCCCGTAGGGGTCCACTTCGGTGGTGTATCCCAGCTCTTCGAAGAATTGCTGGAAGTATTCGATGGAGAGGCGGTAGTTCTCGTGTCCGGGTTCGCGGTGGGGGAAGTTGGCTTCTTGGTGGGCGCTCAGCTCCCACACGTTGTGGCCGTCCACGAGGGTGTGCGTGGGCTTGACGTAGTCGGTCTCGCCGACGCTCATGGAGTAGGATTCGCCGTTGACGGTGATGTTGACGTCCAGGGCGCTCGGCGGTGCGAGGTGGAACTGGATGTCTCCGGGCAGCAGTTCGATGGGGGTGGCGGGCAGGATCGTGCCGCTGCGGCCGTCGGCGCCGGAGATGAGCAGGAACGTCTCGGGGAGAGTGACTTCCATCGGGGCGCTGCCTTTGTTCCAGACCTTGCCGGGCGTGCCGGGGGCCCAGTCGAAGTGGATCAACCCGGCGTCCGTGGCAAATTCGTAGTGGACCTTGCCGTCGAGGGGTTGGTAGTACGGAAATTGCGAGTCGGGGGTGTCGTCCGTGGACAGGCACCCCGCGATGGCGGGGACGACCAGCAGCAAGGCCAGGAAGCGCATGGCGCACACGGGGCCCGTTGGGCGATAATGGTTGCGACAGCCGTGTTGCGCGGCGGTTGGGTCTGCGCTGCCTGGGCGGGCGTGGTGCCGTGGCCAATCGTCCTTGGCGCGGCCAGCCCTGCCGCCCTGCTCCCACGGTCCGCCCTGGGGGCTTTGCTCCAATTGCCCGCCCCGCCCCCAAAGTCAAACTTGTTATACGGTCCTTTGAAGCCTTCGCCCGGCTGGCCAAGCCCGTGAGCCGCGAAGTCCAGGAGATGTTCTCCGACATCGCCCCCGCCTACGACCGGACCAACACGGTCCTGAGCCTGGGCGTCCATCACGCCTGGCGCCGCAAGGCCGTCAAGCAATCCCAAGCGGCGCCCGGACAACGCGTCCTGGACGTCGCCTGCGGCACCGGCGACCTCAGCTTGGCCTTCCGCAAACGCGTCGGGGATGGGCACGTCGTCGGCACCGACTTCGCCGGCCCGATGCTCCATGCGGCGGCCCCCAAGGCGCGCCGCAAAGGAGCGACGATCGACTGGGTGCAAGGCGACTGCATGCAGCTGCCCTTCCCCGACAACCACTTCGACGTGGCCAGCATCAGCTTCGGGATTCGCAACGTGGACGACCCCGTCCAAGGCATGCGTGACATGGCCCGCACCGTCAAGCCCGGCGGCAAAGTGGTCGTCCTCGAATTTGGCCAACCCCGCGGCCCGATCGGCGTGCCGTACCGCTTCTACAGCAAGCACATCATGCCCCGCATCGGCGGGCTCCTCACAGGCAACCGTGCCGCGTACGAGTATCTGCCCGAAACCGCTGCCGCATTCCCCTGCGGCCAGCACTTTCTGGAATGGATGCGCGAAGCCGGACTCGTTGACGCGACTGCCACGCGGCTCACGGGCGGCATCGCCTGGCTCTATGTGGCGTCCGTGGCCTGAAGCAGCTTCTCGCGCATCCGGCCCCTGCGAAGCTTCCCAGAAGCCGTGCGCGGCAGTTTCTTGACTTTGAACCAGAGCCGCGGCACCGCATGCGCCGGAAGGCGCCGCGCCACAAATTTGGCTAGCACATCCGGATGCTCGTCGCGCCCCATCACCACCGCCGCAGCCACGCGCGCACCCCATTCCGCATCCGGCAAGCCCACCACGCAGGCCTCCTTGATGGCAGGATGGCTCACCAAGGCCTCCTCGACTTGCATCGGATCTACGTTTTCGCCACCCGTGATGATCCGGTCATCGTGGCGGCCGCGCACCTCCAGAAAACCATCCGGCGTCAGCACGCCGATGTCGCCCGTGCGCACCGTGCCTCCGCACGCGACGCCTTTGACCTCGATCTCGCCCTCCGCGCCCGCGGGCAACGGGTCATCGCCGTGCACGATGCGCACATGCACGCCAGGGATTGGCCGCCCGACCGTGCCGCGCCGCCGGTTCGCCTCATCCGGCGTCGCCGTCGTCACTTGGCCGCAGCACTCGGTCAATCCGTACGTGGGCCACACAGGCCACCCCAGCTCCAGCGCGTCCTCGAACAAATCCGGAGGGCACCTGTCCCCGCCCAGCAGGACGCAGCGCAACCCGGGTGGCGCGCGGTGCTTTTCGCGCACGATGCGGCGCAGCTGCGTGGGGACCAGGCTCACATGCGTGACGCGCTCCACCTTGTCCATGAATGCCTTTGGCGTGAATTTGGGCAGAAGCTCCAAGCGAAGATGGTCGCGCTGGCAGCGGTCCACGAGGCTCACCCCGCCGATGTGGAAAAGCGGGATGCAAAGCAGCCACGCACTTGTCGGCGTCTGCTCCAAGCGGTCGGATGCCCCCTTGGCATGGGCGGCAAGCATCGCGTCCGTGATGGTCACCGGGCGCGGGTCCCGGGTCGTGCCGGACGTTTCCAGCACCACATGGTACCCGGGCTCCCCGGATGGATCAGGCACGGTTCCGCGCTGCTCGTCCACGCCCCCATCGGCGTGCAAGGCGACGCCCGGAAGCGTGCTTGCCTCCCACACTTCCCAGTGGTCGGGGCCGCACACCAGCATCTGCGCACCCAGCGCTTCTGCCTGCGCGGCCATCCCTTCGGGGGTTCGGCGCGTGTTGAGGGGGATGAGGGTCCAGCCCTCACTGCGTGCTTGCGCATGCAGCGCGACGTGGCGCTGCGTGATGCCATCCGCCACGGCGATGCGGTGGCCCGGGCGCGCACCAGGAACGTCAACCACAGGAGACCCCCAATCCGGGCCCATGGATCTCCATCTGCGGCGCATCCGGCAGCGCAGCCACATCCTCCAGAAGCCACGCACCGGTCGCCACGCCTGCGGCGCTGTCGGTCAGTGAAGCCACATGGCATGCCGCCGCGCGGCCGATGGCAGTCTCCAAACTGTTGGTCACCGTCACGCCGTACCCCATGTGCTGGGCAAACGCCAGCAAATGCGCCGCATGGTCGGGGCCGCCGACGCGCTGGGGCTTGATGATGACATGGTGCGCGGCGCCGTGGAAATCTTGCAGATCCGTGGGCCCGATGATCGGCGCATCCGCGGCCAAGGGCACCTTCGTTTCCTGCCGCAACGTCCGCCAATCGTCGCTTGGCCCATCAATGGGGTCCTCGACGTAGGCAAACTCGGCAACTTCCAACAAGGCATCCAAGCGCGCCGGAGCTTCCGCAAGGCTCCATGCGCCGTTGGCATCGAGGCGCAGCGTCGCATCCGGCGCGGCCTCGCGCACCGCCGCCACACGCGCCACGTCATCGCCGTCGCACTTGATCTTGATCGTCTCGTATCCTGCCGCGGACGCGGCGCGGGCTGCCTCGGCAGCGTCGTCGGGCCCCACGGCTCCAATGAGCGCATTGGCCGCAACCATCCGGCGGGCGCGCAACCCGCTCATCTGGGCAAGAAGGTCTGCCATGGGGACACCTTGGTGCCTCGCGCGCACGTCGAGGATGGCGGTGGCCAATCCGGCGCGCAACCGGTTGTCCGACACGAGGCGGTCCAAACCGCGCAACGCGCCATCGGCCAAGGGGTCGATGTGCTTCGTCACGCGCTTGGCTTCGGCGGCCAGGGCTTCCCAATCGCGATCCTCGTGGGGCGGCGGTGCCACTTCGCCCCACCCGCCATCCGCGTGGACCAGCAGGCCGCGTCGGCGTGTCTGTGTGCCTTGCGCCCAGACGTAGGGCTTCATGGGCAAGTCGTAGGGCGTGGCGTCCATTTCAGGCTCCGATGACGTGGCCGATGGCCGACAGCAGTCCGTAGGCGAGCGTCAACCGCGCGGTGCCGGCAAGCGTGGCGTTCAGGCGGCTCCGGTCGTCGTGGTCGCGCCACACGTCCCGCAGCAGCGGCACGGCCAGAGGCATGGCCAGAAGCGGCGCGGCCTGGGTCCAATCAAAGTGACGCGCAAACGCAAGGGCCGCCATCAGAAACGCTCCCGCCACGGCCGCAGTGTATTCGATGC
>JBFKLD010000042.1:0-9205 GCA_041630755.1 Thermoplasmatota archaeon | reverse complement strand
GGTCGGGGCATTGATGGCGTTGACTGGTTCGTCGGTGCCGGCTTCGAGGATCCCCACCAAGCTGTGCACGCGCACCGCATCCATGTCCAGGTCGGGGTCGGCGCACACCGTCACGTGGGTCAGGTTGCCGTGGATGGCTTGGGCGGCGAATGCGCCCAGGCGCTCGGCGAGGTCGGTCCAGGGGCGCATGCTGTCGGGGACGCTTGCCTGGGCATTGACGGCCAAGCCCGCATCGCCCGTTTCAAGAAAATCTGCGACGCGCTGGCAGGCCTGCAGCGCGGCTTTGAGTTGCGCCTCCGTGGTGCTTGCGCCAAGATGCGGCGCTGCCACGACGCGGGGATGCTTGGCAAGACTCCAGTCCTCCGGGGGCTCCTCCGGCCACACGTCAATGCCTGCCCAGCCGATCTTGCCGGATTCCAAGCCGTCCAGGATGGCCTGCGCATCCATGAGGCCGCCGCGAGCAGCGTTGACGAGCATGCATCCGTCTTTCATCAAGGAGACGCGCCGCGCGTCAATGAGGTCCTTCGTCTGGGGCGTGAGGGGTGTGTGGAGGGTGATGATGTCTGCCCGGGGCAGACCGGCATCGATGTCCACCCACTCGACGCCAAAGGCTTGGGCTTGCTCGGGTGTGACAAACGGATCGTGGCCGAGCGTGGTCATCCCGAATGCTTGGGCACGTTCGGCCATCATGCGTCCGATGCGTCCGAGTCCCACGATGAGAAGCGTCTTGCCGTAGATCTCGGTGCCCTTGAGCCGCTTGCGCGCCCAGTCTTCTTTCTTCATGGCCGCGTCGGCCTCGGGCACGCGCCGCGCCGCACCCAGCATCAGCGCCCACGCCTGCTCTGCGGCCGACGTGATGTTGCCCGTTGGGGCATGGAAGACGGCGACCCCTTGCGCGGTGGCTGCCTTGAGGTCAATGTTGTCCACCCCAACGCCGGCGCGTCCGATGGCTTTCAGGTTGGGCGCACATGCCATGAGCTGGTCATCCAGCGTCGTTCCGCTTCGGATGATCCAGGCCTCGGCGTCCTTGACGGCCCCCTGCAAGTCGTCACTTTGGGACACATCCACGACATCGTGGCCGCGTTCTCGAAGCAGCGCAAAACCTTCCGGGGCAAGCGGGTCAGACACGACGATGCGGGCCACGGGGGGCGAACCCCGGCCACCATGGAAAAGCGGTGCCCTATGGTAGCGGGATGCGCTCGACTTCGATGCGCGTCGCCGTGGGGTGGACTTCACTGAGCCAGCCTTGGACGCCAAGGGCCTCCAATTCGCCTTCATCGGCCAAGACCTCCGCTACTTCGGGCGCAACTTCGACGTGGGCATCCACGACCATGACGCCGTCCATGGGCACATCATAGTCTGCGCGCAGCCGCTCGGCCAGCTCGCCTGGCTTGCCGTCGGCCGGCTTGAGGACGCCGAAGACGATCGTGCCTTCGTCGGTCTGCATGTCGAAGGGGCGCGCCGTGCGCTCGGCGCGCCGGCGGAAGCGCTGCATCAGCTGGACTGCGTCCTTGTAGGGGCTGCTGCAGAAGTGGACCGTGAAGCTTGACCCGGTTTCCAAGCGGTGCTGCGTCCAGGCCTCGAGGACGTGCATGGCCGTTTCCCGGCTGCCTTCGACGCGCTGGGTTTCGTCGTCACGGGGCCCCCAGCCGCGGCCATGAAGCGCCTTCACGTTCGGGGGGCTCAGCTCCAGCTCGTTCATGTTGAGGCCGGTGGCCCCCGCATCCTCCAGGTACCTGCACAGGTCCAAGATGGCCTCTTCGTGCCCCGGCAGCGCGGGGATCTCGACGTTCGTGACCATGGGGGTGGCGACGGCGGCGCGGATGGCCTCGTTGTGCCAGTCGTCCTCCATGTGGCTGTAGGCGGCGGCATCGGGGTGGAACCGGATCTCGTCCAGTCCTGCTTCGGCCAGCCGGGCAATCCACTGCGTGTCGAAGGCGCAGCTGGTGTACAGGTGGGTGTGGAAGTCTGGCCCGTAGCGGCCCTTGAGGGCCGTGATGTATTCGATGACGCGGTGCGGGACCACGAGGGGGTCGCCGCCCGTGATGCCGACGCCCTTGGCGCCCATGGCGTCGCATTCTGCAAACAGTCCCTCAAGGTCGTCTGCGTGGATCTCCTTCTCGTTGACGTAGACAACGTCGCGGTACATCCGGTCGCGGCTCACGGGGCAGTAGAAGCATTCCTTGTCGCACAGGCCCGTGATGAAAAGCACCGCCTTGGCGCCTTCGCGGCAGCGCATGCAGCCCATCGGCAAGACGCCCAGGTGCTTGCTGCCAGCGTATTTCTCGGCAGTGGGATTTTGCTCTTGGGGACCGCTTAGCGGGTGGGCCACGGCCGTTTTGACGCGTCGGGGTCCATAAGCGTTCGCGACGGCGCCGTGTGCCGCACCGCCACGTTGCGGCCATCATGACCGACGCGCCGGGTTGGCGTCCATGGAAAGGGATTGCCGAGACCCGCAATCATGTCCCCCAAACACGCCCGAAACCGTCCCTGTAACAAACTCGATAGCTTCTTATTTAATTGACTTCGATTCAGCCAGCGATGAAGGCGTACGACCCCGCCGCGAATGCGGCCACGGGCTCCGCGGGACAAGCTGCGGCCATGCTGGCAGGATCCGTCATTTCACTTCTGGCCGCCATGGTCATCGAGATCAACTTCGGAGAGGTGCTGCTGGTGCCGTTCGAGCTGTTCCTCGTCTGGCTCGGTGCTGTGCTGTTCACGCTCGGCATCCTCGAGTACCGCCGCAGCCAAGAGCCGCCCACGGCGGACCACGGCCCCGAAGTGTAAGTCTCGGGCTGCCTCTTTCCCCTTCCTTCCTTGCCGCGCTTGGCGCGGGTGTGGCTGCGCTGTTCGCAGATGCTCAGGCCGCCACTGGCGTGTAGCCGAGGGCCATGAGCGGCACGTCGCGGGGACCGTACTCCAACCGACCGTGGTCTGGGCAGCTGTAGACTTCGTTCATGAGTCCGCGGTGCATGTGCACGGCGCGGGAAACGGTCATGTCGCACACGGGGCAGGCGCCTTGGGTCAGGTGGATGCGGGCCATGTGTGAAGCAATGAGCCGTCCATCATGACCCGTTGGGCCAGGCGAGTGAAACTACCGGACGGTGGTGTACCGGCGGATCAAGCGCTTGATGGCCGCGTGGACATCATCCGTGATGATCCCTTCATCGAGGGCCGAATCCAAGAATTCCTTGGCTTCGTCAATGCCGTTGCGGCTGCCGCGGATCCACATCGTCTGCAAGAACGGGCGCCACGTTTCCGGGGCGATCTCGGCTTCTTCTAGAGCCTCTTCTGAATAGAACCGGAACTCGTGCTCCAAGCGCTCATCCAAGAATTTGCCCTTGCCACGGCTTTCCGACGTGCGGCGGTTTGCCTCATTGTGTCCCGGTCCTTGCCGGGCCTTCCGCGGTGCACGTCGTCTTCGCCGTCCCATTCAAGACTCCCTCAGTCTTTCGGCTATAAATG
Organism: Thermoplasmatota archaeon; assembly: GCA_041630755.1. Classification (GTDB taxonomy): domain Archaea; phylum Thermoplasmatota; class E2; order JACPAO01; family JAHFTW01; genus JBFKLD01. The sequence continues at coordinate 5,740 of JBFKLD010000042.1, read as the reverse complement.
CGCTTGGCCGCGAATCCGCAGCCGTGGAATTAAGACGGGGCCCCCTTTGGGCGCATCGTGGCCACGATGGACCTGGTACCCACCAGCACACCCGAGAAGCTCGAAGAAGGCATCCGCCGCATCGAATGGGCGCGCCGGCACATGGGCGTCCTGGGAGCCATCCGGACCCGCTTCGAAGACGAGCAGCCGTTTGCCGGATTGCGCATCGGCATGGCGCTCCACGTCGAAGCAAAAACCTGCAACCTCGCCCTGGCGCTCCAAGCGGGGGGTGCCGACGTGCGCCTTGCGGGCTGCAATCCCGACTCCACCGACGACCGCGTCGTCGTCGCCATGAACGAGCACTACGAGCTGCCCACGTCCGCAAAGAAAGGCCAGAACCCTGACGAATACTACGCCTCCCTCGAATGGGTGCTCGACCACAAGCCGCACATCGTGATCGACGACGGCGGCGATCTGGGCTTTCTCGCCCACACCAAGCGCACCGACGTCCTTGAGCACATCCAAGGCGGCGCCGAAGAGACCACCACGGGCGTCATCCGCTTCCAAGCCATGGCCGATGAAGGAAAGCTCACCTTCCCCGTCATGAACGTCAACGACGCGCTCATGAAACATCTCTTCGACAACCGCTACGGCACCGGCCAGAGCACATTCGATGGCCTGTTCCACGCCACCAACCTCGTCATCGCCGGCAAGACGCTCGTCGTTGCGGGCTACGGCTGGTGCGGCCGCGGCATCGCCATGCGCGCAAAGGGCCTCGGAGCCGACGTCATCGTCACAGAGATCGACCCCGTCAAGGCCATCGAGGCCCGCATGGACGGCCACCGCGTGATGAAGATGGAAGAGGCAGCGCAGCACGCCGACTTTGTTGTCACGGCCACCGGCTGCAAGGACGTCATCGACGCGCGCCACGTCTCCCACCTGAAGGATGGCTGCATCATGGCCAACGCGGGGCACTTCGACAACGAGATCGACAAGCCCTCCCTCGAAGCTGACGCGGCCACCATCGAAACGGTGCGCGAAGGCGTCACCGCATACACGCAGAAGGACGGCCGCGTCCTGTACCTCATCAGCGAAGGGCGTCTTGTCAACCTTGCCAGCGGCCAAGGGCACCCCGTCGAAGTCATGGACACCAGCTTCGCCGTCCAGGCATTGAGCGTCGAGCACATGGCCAAGAACCACGCCACCATGGAGCCAGGCGTCTACGAATTCCCGGCGGAATTGGACCAAGAGATCGCCCAGATCCGCCTGGCCACCCTCGGCATCCAGATCGATTCCCTCACCGACGCGCAGAAGGAATACCTGGAAGCCTGGGAACACGGCACGTGAGAGCACTCCTTCCCATCATCCTGCTGGCGGGCTGCCTGAGCCCGCCGGTGCCGGACGAACCCCGACCCCCGGAGCCCTGGACCTGGACCGACTGCACCATCGCCGTCCTGCTCAACCAAGACCAGCTCGAGAATCTTGATGCCCTGCTGCCGGATGGCTGGCACGCCACCCCCTACCAGGCGGGCATGGGTCTCTACGAACTGTACGTGCAAGCGTGCGCCGAAGGTTCCGTGGCGATGTCCGCCATCATGGTCGAAGCGCCACCGTTTGCCGGCAAATGGGCCGACGACACGCATTACTACGCCCTCGAAACCTGGTCGCCCGACCCGGCATCCCTCGCCGTGCACGGCTGGGCTTCCCGATCGGCCAGCCTGAGCGTGACGCCTGGGATGACGCTGGCCGGCGACATCGAGAACGTGGCCACGTTCGAAGGCCTCGGCCAAGCCAGCAGCACGTCGGCAGAAGGAGCCATCGTCTACTGGCAGGCGAACCAAGGAACAACGGCGTGGGCGGCATCCTGGGACGAGACGGTCGCGTTCAACTTCGGAGCCACGACCTCTTGCGCCAGTTCCACGTTCCCAGGAAGCCAGTACGTCCAAGCACCCTGCGCGGGCCAGCAATTCGTCGAGGTTCTTGCTCCATCCATGCGCTTTGACGTGCGGCCCGTCTGAGACCAGCAATCCTTTGGTCCTCCCCCGATTCGGGCGCCTGTGCCCTACCTGAGCGTCCTTGGCCACGCCAACCTCGACGTCATCATCCGTGTCGCAAGCTACCCCGGCCCGGGCGTCAGCGTGCCCGTGCTTGGCCGAAAAGTGGTGCGAGGCGGAACGGGGGCAAACATCGCCTACCACGCCGCTGGCCTGGGTGTCCCGACCCGGCTTTGGGCACGCGTGGGCGCCGACTTCCCCATGGATTGGCGCGACGCGCTCGAAGCGGCGGGTGTGGACTTGTCGTGGATGGACGTCGTCGCGGACGCCCTCACCCCCACGTGCACCATCCTGAGCGGCCCCGACGGGGAGCAGGCGTTCTGCATGGACCAAGGCCCCATGGATGCCATGGCCAACCACCCTCCCGCCTCGGGCATCTTGGACGACCTGGCGTGGCTCCACGTGGGCACCGGCGACCCCCGCGGCTTCCAGGCCCTCGCCGAAGAGGCCCGCGCCAAGGGCGTCAAGGTCGCCTTCGACCCGGCGCAAGAGATCCGCTTCCAATACGACAGCCGCACCTTCGAGAAGCTTCTCGACACCGCGGATGTGTTCTTCTGCAACCACCACGAGCTGGACGTAGCGCTCAAGTTCCTCTCCTACGGTGACCCCGTGCAGCTTCTCGACCACGTGGATGCCATCGTGGTGACCCGGGGCAAGGAGGGCGCCAGCCTGATCACCCCCAAGGGCCGGGTGGACCAGCCCGCCTTCGAAGTGGAAGCGGCGGACCCGACGGGCGCCGGGGATGCGCTGCGTGCCGGATGGTACGCCGGCCTCCATGCGGGAAGATCCATGGAGGACGCGCTGGCATGGGGCCAAGCGGCCGCCGCGCTCGCCGTGCAATTTGAAGGCGGCCAAGGCAGCCTCCTGCGCATGTCGCTCCTGGAAGATATGGTCGGCTCCCACAACAAGCCCTAAGGCTGATGACGGTTGAGCACCGCCTGGAACGGGCCCTCGGGCCCTCCAGGAGCAACAAAATATGGTTCTCGTTGGAAAGGAAGCCCCGGACTTCACCGCCAAGGCGGTTGTCGGCCAAGACTTCGAAGAATACACGCTGAGCAACAACTGGAAGAACGGCAAGTTCACGGTCCTGTTCTTCTACCCGCTCGACTTCACCTTCGTGTGCCCGACCGAGCTCGTCGCGTTCAACGAAAAGCTCGAAGAGTTCGCCAAGCGCAACTGTGAAGTCGTCAGCGTCAGCATCGACAGCCACTTCACGCACCTGGCCTGGAAGAACACGCCCGAAGCCGACGGTGGCGTGGGCGACCTCGGCTACCCCATGGTCGCCGACGTCAAGAAGGAGATCGCCACGGCCTACGACGTGCTGCACCCGGACGGCATCGCCTTCCGCGGCCTGTTCGTCATCGACGGCCACGGCAAGGTCCGCCACGCCCTCGTGAACGACCTGCCCCTCGGCCGCAACGTGGACGAAGCCCTGCGCATCGTGGACGCCATCCAGTTCACGGATGCCCACGGTGAAGTGTGCCCGGCCAACTGGACGCCCGGCGCGGACACCATCAAGCCCAACCCGACCGAGTCGAAGGAATACTTCGGCAAGACCGTCACGGCCTAAGTCGGTTCAACTTCCTCTTCCCCTTCTTCTACACACTTTGCGCGAGCTTCTGGACCCGCTTGGGTGTCCAGCGAACCCGGCCCGTGCGCGTCGTGGATGCCGGCTTCACGCGCCGCACGTATTCCGCCACCACGTCCCACTCTGGCAACCGCCTCGCAGGATGGTCAAAGATGGGAAGCATCGGCTTCCAGAGGGCCGCCGTCGCAAGATCTGCCGCCGTGGGGCGGTTGGCAAACAGGTACCCCGTGCCCGTGGCGTCCAACTGCGCCGTGATGCGCGCCAAGATCTCCGGCACCGCTTCCTCGTCGGCCGCGTCGAAGCGCCGGCTCTTGTAGAATTTCTGAATCTTGAGGACTTGGCCACGTCCTAGCCGGAAAACGGCGTGAAGCCACCGCTTGGTGCCGTAATGGCTGGGGCGGTCGTGGATGCAGCGGTAGGCTTCCCGGCGCGCCACGGGCCCGATGGTCTCGTCCGCCCAGGATTCCCAGCGGGCAACGTCATCATCGGCGCCCAGAGGCGGCTTGTCGCGGCCATGCGCATCGGCCCATCGGATGATGGCCTCGCTGCCCGACACGATGGAGTTGCCAACCACCAGCGCGGGGACTGTTCCATCGGGGAGTGCCGGCATCCAGCGGCCCATCCGGGTCAGGGGGATGTCCACGGTCTTGTACGGGATGCCGTGGTAGCTCAGCGCCCACTCTGCCTTCTGGCAGTAATGGCTGAACGACAGCCGCAGCAGAACCGGTTCAGCAGCAGACGGTGTCAGGGCGCTCACCTGGAACTTCGGTGCCGTCGCGCAGGGTTTCACCGCTGACGGGAACCGGGTAGCGGCCCGTGATGCAGCCCGTGCAAAGCTGATCCTCGCCAAACTCGAGGGCTTCGTAGAGGCCCTCATGGCTCAGGTAAGCCAAGGAGTCGGCACCCACGTGCTCCCGGATCTCCTCCACGCTCATCTTTGCGGCGGCCAGCTGGTCGCGCGTGTTCATGTCGATGCCCAGGTAGCACGGGGCCACGATGGGCGGGCAGCCGATGCGGATGTGGACTTCCTTGGCGCCCGCCTCGCGCATCATGCGCACAATGCGGCGCATGGTGGTGCCGCGCACGATGCTGTCATCGATGAGCACCACGCGCTTTCCTTCCAGGAGGTGCTTGACGGGGTTGAGCTTCAATCGCACATTGAGCTCGCGGCTCTCTTGCGTGGGCATGATGAAAGTCCGGTGGACGTACCGGTTCTTCATCAGTGCCTCCGCGTACGGTGTGCCCGACTGGACTGCGTAGCCCTGTGCGTGGCTGCGGCCACTGTCTGGTACAGGCACGACCAGGTCGGCATCCACGCCCGATTCGCGCGCCAGCATCATGCCGATGCGCTCGCGGACGGCTTGGTTGAGGCGCCCATCCATGAAGGAATCGGGGCGCGCAAAGTAGACAAATTCGAAGAAGCAGCGCGCGGGCTGCTTGGCAGGCCGCTTGAGGATGGTCTCGGCTCCGTCCTTGGTGAGGCGCAGCACTTCGCCGGGTTCGACATCGCGCACCCACGTGGCACCGATGACGTCCAACGCCACCGACTCGCTGGCCACCACGAACCCGTCCTCCATCTGGCCCAAGCAAAGGGGCTTGAGTCCATGGGGGTCACGCACGGCGTACAAGTCGTCGCCGATCATGAGCGCAAAGCAGTACGCACCGTCCAGGCGATCCATCGTCTCCTCGATGGCCTTGACCTTGTCGCCTTCGTGCTTGGCAAGGGCGTTGGCAAGCAAGCGCACGACCACTTCCGTGTCGTTGCCGGTGTAGAATGCCCACCCCTTCTCCTGCAGCTCCTTCCGGAGGTGATCCGTGTTGGGGATGTTGCCGTTGTGCGCCAAGGCGATGCCGCCGCGGCCACCCATCACGACTTGGGGCTGCGCGTTCTCCTCGGAGCTGCCGGCGCTCGTCGAGTACCGGCAGTGGGCGATGCCCTGGCTGCCGCGCAGCTTCTCGATGACGCGCGGGTTGAACACGCGGTCCACGAGGCCCATGTCCTTGTGCGTCCGGAACTCGTACTTTCCATCAAGCGTCGTGATGCCCGCAGATTCTTGGCCGCGGTGCTGAAGGCTCTGGATGGCGTAGTAGAGGTACGAGGCGACCGGTCGCCCCGCTG
>JBFKLD010000041.1:0-9356 GCA_041630755.1 Thermoplasmatota archaeon | reverse complement strand
CACGAAGGGTTCGTCTTCTTCGACGGGGTCGCCTTCGTTCTTGATCCAGCGAACGATTTCGCCTTCTTGGATTCCTTCGCCAATGTCGGGGAGTTTGAAGCTGAACATGGTTGTACCTCAGAAGTTGATGACCTCTTCCACGGCCGCTAGGACCTTGTTGGCGTTCGGCATGTAGAGGTTCTCGAGAGTGTAGGGGAAGGGGGTGTCGTAGCCGGTGACGCGCTTGATGGGTGCTTCCATGTGCTCGATGGCGCGTTCCGCAATGGTGGCACTGATCTCGCTTGCGAAGCCTGCCGTGAGCGGGGCTTCGTTGACGACAACCACGCGGCCAGTCTTGCGCGCGGATGCGAGGACCGTGTCGCGGTCCCAGGGGTTGATGGTGCGCAGGTCCACGACCTCGACGCTCACGCCGTCGTTCTCGGCTTGCGCCGCAGCACTGAGGCACAGAGGCGTCATGGCCCCGTAGGTCACAAGCGTCACGTCGTCGCCTTCGCGGGCAATGGCGGCCTTGCCGATGGGCACCGTGTAGTGCTCCTCGGGGACCTCACCCTTGGCGGCGCGGTAGATGGCCTTGGGCTCCATGAAGATCACGGGGTCGTCGCTTTCGATGGCCGCATGCAGGAGGCCCTTGGCATCGTAGGGCGTGCTGGGGATGACCACTTGCAGACCCGGGGTGTGGGCGAAGTAGGCCTCACCGCTCTGGCTGTGGTAGTGGCCGCCGCGGATGCCGCCTCCGTACGGGGTGCGCACAACCATGGGGATGGTGTATTGCCCGCCGCTGCGGTAGCGGAACTTCGCAGCCTCGGACACGAGCTGGTCGAAACCGGGGAAGATGAAGTCCTGGAATTGGATCTCGGGCACGGGCCGCAGGCCGTAGGCAGCCATGCCGATGGCGCTGCCGATGATGAGCGACTCGTTCAGGGGGGTGTCGAGCACGCGGTCGTCGCCGTACTTGGCCCAGAGGCCGTCCGTGGCGCGAAACACGCCGCCGTTCTTGCCGACGTCCTCGCCGAGGACGCAGACGTCGCTGTTCATTTCCATGGCCTGGTCAAGCGTGTGCGTGACCGCCTGGATGAGCGTCATGTTGGGCATATTCAGTGACCTCCGGGGATTCCGTGTTCGTTGTAGTCGGCGCGCATCTGCTCGCGCTGCTCTTCCAGGATGGGAGGCAGCTCGGCATAGACGTCGTCGAAGAGGCTGTCCACCGGCGGGTGCGGGTCGGCGGCCTCGGCGTTCTTGATGGCTTGTGCCACTTCTTGCTCGGCGTCTTTGGCCATGCGGGCCATGACGTCCTTGTCGAGGATGCCGTGCTTGAGCAGGTACTTCTCGAAGCGGGCGAGGGGATCCTTGGCCTCCCACTCCTTGTATTCGTCTTCGGGCACGTAGCGGCTCGGGTCGTCGCTGGTGCTGTGGGCACCCATGCGGAACGTCACGGCTTCGATGAGCGTCGGGCCTTCGCCGTTGCGCGCACGGGCGACAGCTTCCTTGGTTGCCTGGTAGACGGCCAGGACGTCGTTTCCATCCACCTGGACGCCGGGCATGCCGTAGGCGTCGGCCTTGATCGCAAACGTTTCGCTGGCGCTCTGCTTCTCGGTGGGGACGCTGATGGCCCACTGGTTGTTCTCGAGGAGGAAGATGCAGGGAGCCTTGGTGACCCCGGCGAAGTTGAGGCCACTGTGGAAGTCGATCTCGGAGCTGCTGCCGTCACCGAAGCTGGTGAAGGCGACGTGCTTGGTGCCCTTGATCTTCATCGCGTAGGCGGTGCCTGCGGCCTGGATGATCTGGGTGCCCAAGGGGCTGCTGATGGAGACGTAGTTCGTGTCCTTGAAGGAGTAGTGGACCGGCATCTGGCGGCCCTTGACTTCGTCCTCGGCGTTGCCGAACACTTGGTGCACGATGCGCTGCATGGACACGCCACGCAGGAGCGGGATGCCCTGGTCGCGGTAGTGGGGGTAGAGCCAGTCTTCGGGTTCCAGCGCGAACGCGGCTCCGATGTGGGTGGCTTCCTGTCCGCGGCATTCAAGGTAGAACCCGATGCGTCCTTGGCGCTGCAGCAGGACGAGCTTTTCGTCCATCTTGCGCACACGGACCATGGTCTCGTACATCTTGAGCAGGTCCTTCTTGGACAGGTCCAGCCCCAAGTCCTTCTTGCGGCTCTCTAGGAGCGTGAGCGGTTTGGCCATGGTGGGTCCTCGTCAGGCGCGCGATGGGGGACTTGGGTATAAGTCCCACGGAGGATGCCTGAACGTTTGTTCATGCGTCATCAGGGTTGATGCGCCAAAGCGGACATTTCTGGCCACCATGGTCGCGCGGCGACGAGGGCGGGCGGCTGCCGCGTGGAAAAAGCACCTTCAAGGGCCATCGAGAGACTCGCCACGCGTGAACCATTACCATCTGTGGTTTGACCTGCGCGACGGGACGCGCGACCTGGACGCATGCCATGCCATCGAGGCCTACCTCGACCACATGCGCGACGAAGGGCTGCTGGATGCATGGACCCTCGCACGGCGGAAGCTCGGTTTTGGACCCAGCCACCTCGGCGAATTCCACTGCTGCATCCAGACATCCACGTTGGCCCAGCTGGACGACGCCTTCGATGCGGTGCGCCCCCGCAGCGGCCGCGTCGAGCAGCTTCACGCCGGCGTGTGGTCCAAGGTCAAGAACCTGCAGACCGCGCTCTACCGCACGTTTCCGGACCGCGAAGGTTGAAACCCCGACATTCCCCTGACCGCGCGTGCGTCTGCTGGCCTGCCTGCTGATCCTCCCCATGCTCGCGGGGTGCCTTGCCGAACCCGAATCGGTTGCCGAACCCGCCCCCGTCCCGGCGCCGCAAAACAGCGGCATCCAATGGACGGGACCCGACCAAGACGCCATCAAGTCCCGTCTCGGCGCGTGGGAGGAGCCATTCGAGGGGCAGATCCCCGCCATCACCATGGCGCTCCTGGGAGACGGCAGAGTCCTCTATTGGAGCGGGGTTGAAGCGACTGCCAACGCATCCTCGGAGGATCTGACGTTCTTCACCGCCGAGGCGGAGGGCGCTGTCGCGCGCATCTACGACCCGGCCACCGGAGCCATCGTTGAAGCCAACCAGCCCGATGACCTGGACTTGTTCTGCAGCGGCCTCACGATGCTCCCCGACGGGCGCATCTTGACCGCCGGCGGCACCACATACACCACGTTCACAGACATTGAGACCAGCATCCTTCACGGCGAAGCGCGCAGCCGCATCTTTGACCCAGCCACCAACAATTGGTCAGAAGCACCCACGATGCTGCTGGACCGCTGGTACCCGAGCGTCTTCCTCCTCGCCGACGGGACCCCAGCAGCCGCCAGCGGCATTGGCGAGCTCACCGCCCCCGAAACCCAGTGGCGAACCTGGGAGACCTTGCACGACGAGTGGCACAACGACCCGGACAGCGAGGACCTGCTGCCGCTGTACCCGCGCCTCTTTGTCCTGCCCGGCGGCGAGCGCAAAGGCGAGGTGTTCTACACGACCAGCGCCACCCTCTGGGGCCCCTTCGGCGAGCACCAAGAGGAAGCCAGCTGGAGTCTCCAGCAAAGCTACGACGCAGACACGGGCACATGGACCCAGTACGGACCCAGCACCTTCGGCGCCCGCCAATACGCCTCCAGCGTGCTGCTTCCCCTGTCCCCCGACGATGGCTACGCACCCCGCTTCGTCAACTTCGGCGGCACACTCCAGCGGGGCACGGCCGCCACACCCCTCGTGGAGCTGACAGACATGTCCGGACCCGAACCAGCCAACACCATGGGACCCACGATGGTCCATGCCCGCTGGCACCACAATGGCGTGCTGCTTCCAGACGGCGACGTCCTGGTGATCGGCGGCGGCCAGCTCGACAACGTCATCTTGCACGGCCAAGAGAACCCACCCGTCCTGGAAGCAGAGCGCTTCGACCCCGACACCAGCACCTGGCACGAATTGGCCGCCATGGAGGTTCCCCGCATGTACCACAGCAGCGCCCTCCTGCTGCCGGATGGCCGCGTGCTGGCCGGCGGCCACGTGCCGCTTCCACACCCCAGCAAGGAAGCCCGCGACACGATCAACCCGCAAACCGTCGAAACGCGCTTCGAGATCTACAACCCCGGCTACCTCTTCCGCGGGGAGAGGCCTCACATCGAGCACGCACCGCCCCAGATTGGCTACGGCGAGGCATTCAGCGTCAATGTCACGGGCGACATCATTGGAGCGGTCCTTGTGCGGCCAGGAACCACGACGCACGCCTACGACACCGGCCAGCGGGTCGTGGAGCTTGTGGGCACCCAGACGGAAGCGGGTTGGACCTTCACGGCACCGCCGGACGCGGCGGTGTTGGCACCCGGCCCGCAGATGCTCTTTGTCCTTGCGGACCACCCCGATGGCCCTGTTCCCAGCACGGCAGCATGGGTCACGCTCAGCTAACCGGGCAAGTGAAGGCGCTGCCGCAGCCAGAGAGGCGGGTAGTAGGCAACAAGCACGAGAGCCGCCGCCACGATGTGGAACGCCGAAATGACGGGACCCCAGGCGGTGTCAAGGCCGAGGGCGATGTTGATGAAGCCCACCACGGAGGTGAGCAGGAGCGCCGCCCCGATGCCCCACGCGCGCAGCCGCGCATGACGACCCATCTGCATGTGCTGACGGACGTAAAGCCCAGCGCCCACCAGCAGAATCGTGTAATACCCGATGGCAAGAACCGCACGCTCCGTGGCGTCGGCGCCGTTGAGGAACACGGGTTCGACATTCCATCTGTGAAGCTGCACTTCCAGGAACGTCAGCGTCGCCAGCCGATATGTGTAGAATCCCGCAAGGGCCCCCACGCCCACACCAACCGGCAACCAGGCACGCCGCCCCCACCGCGGGTGCATCACGGCGACAAGAATGCCCCAGAGGGCGGCGGTGGCCATGATGTTCTCCACCGCAAAGAGGGTCAAGAACGTCAACTCGGAGGCGCCTTGCGCAGCCACCATCAACCGCAGCCCAGTCAAGATTGCCTGCAACCCAAGGCACGCCCACAAGACGACCAACCCGACGTGGCTTGCGCCCTGGCGGCGGCCGTCACGCCACAAGCCAAGAGACACATCAAGAAACGCGAGGCCCGCCAGCAGGCTGACCCCGGCCGTGATGTAGATCCCCACAACCACGCCCGAACAAGTTGCGACGCTCTATTTCAAGGGCGCCAATGGCGGAAAGCCTCGTAGGCCGGAATGGTGCGCCGGGGCCCCCGGCGGTCGATGATGCGCTCCGCCAACCACTGATACCACTCGGAGAGGCGGGGGGCATTGTACACCTCACGCTGCCATTCAACCGTGGACCGCAGCCTCCGCCAAGATTCGCGCAAGAACCCGCCGATGGCTTGGTCGACCACGTCGAGAGGGACCATCCGGTTGTGCACCATGACGCCGAGGCTTTCGACCGTCATGGCCACGACATCCACGGCTTCCTCCATGTCCGGACCTTGCTCGCGGATCTGATCCGGAGTGGCATCCACGGGGAGGGTGCGCACGCGGGCGTAGGCGATGCGGAACTCCGGGCTTGCCAGGCGCGAGAGCACCTGCAGCGCATTGTGGTCGTCGCGCTGGCGGCGCGCCAAGAGAAACTGCGTGCCCGCAAACGATGCGGCCGCGATGAGGGCGACTTGGCCCACGAATTGGATGTACGGAAGCATCTCCGGGATGCTAGGCATAGGCCTTCCTGGATGTTCCTACGGATAAGACTGACGCCTCTATGCGGGGTTCGCGTTGCGGATCATGCCTTCCAAGAAGAGCTCGCCAGCCTTGTAGCTCGAGCGCACCAAGGGACCGGACGCGACGTAGAGGAACCCGAGGTCTTCCGCCATCTTCTGGTAGGCGGCGAAGGTGTCCGGGTGCACGAACTCCACAACGGGCAAGTGGCGCGGCTCCTGCGTCGGGCGCAAGTATTGCCCAAACGTGACGATGTCGCAATCCACTGCCCGCAAGTCGCGCAGCGTCTCTTCGACTTCGTCCATGGTCTCGCCAAGGCCGACCATGATGCTGGTCTTCGTGTAGGTCGCGCCGAGCTTCTTGTAATCGGCCAGGACCTTGAGGCTCTGGTCGTAGTCCGCGCGCCGGTCCCGGATCTTCGGGCTCAAGCGCCGCACCGTCTCGATGTTGTGCGCCACGACGTCTGGTTTGCTTTCGAGCACCCGCCCCAGCGCCGCTTCGTCGCCCACGAAGTCCGGCGTCAGCACTTCCACAAGCAGATCTGCATGGTCCGCCTTCAGGCGCTCCACGACCTTGGCAAAGTGGTCAGCTCCGCCGTCGGGCAAGTCGTCGCGGTCCACGGACGTCAGGACCACGTATCCGGCATCCATGATGGCCACCGTTTCGCTGGCCTTGCGGGGCTCCTCTGGGTCCAAGGCCCCCGGGCGCCCCGTGGGGACGCTGCAGAAGCGGCAGCCCCGGGTGCAGGTGTCCCCCATCACCATGATGGTCGCCGTGCCTTTGCCATGCGACCCGCCACCCCAGCACTCGCTCAGGTTCGGGCACCGGGCTTCTTCGCACACGGTCGCCAGCCCGCGTTCGCGAAGGGCGGTCTTGATGGACGCATACTGGTCCCCTCCGGGAGGCCGGATCTTGAACCAGTCCGGAAGCCGTTGGCGTCCGCTAGGCGTTGTTTCCGGCTTGGCCATCGGCAGGTCCACGGGCCGCCCAGACTCCCATTCTTGATGAGTGTTGGCGCGTGAGCCTTACAGCAAGTTCGCGAAGATGCTCACAAGGAACAAGCCGACGATGAAAAGACCGCCAAGCTTGACGATGAGCTGGTTGCGCTTCTCCTTCTTCGTCAGGGCCATGCATGGCCAGTTGCGCGCCAGCTTATAGGGGCTCGGGTGCACGGCTTGCGCCGAAGCCTTCATGGCGGCGGACTGGTCGTGCGCACACGGTGAGCCACCGTATTGCGGTCCTTTTGGAGGACCGGTGCCAACCCCGCAAGTGCAACCAGGAGTGCATCACGTTCTGCCCGAAGGTGCGCGCCGGCGTCACGGAGACCATCTACATGGGAAGCCACGGCAAGCCCATCGTCTCCGAGGAGCTGTGCATCGGATGCGGCATCTGCGTGAACAAGTGCCCCTTCGACGCCATCAAGATCATCGGCTTGCCGGAGGCCTTAGAGGACGACTTGGTCCACCAGTATGGAAAAAACGGCTTCCGCTTGTTCCGGCTGCCCGTGCCCCGCGAAGGCGCAGCAACGGGCATCCTGGGCCCGAACGGCATCGGCAAGTCCACGGCCATGCGCATCTTGGCCGGCGAAGAGATCCCCAACCTCGGCGACTGGGAGAACGAGCCCACGTGGGACCCCGTCATCGACAAGTTCGGGCGCACGGAGCTCGGCGAGTACCTGAAGCTCGTCGTGGACAAGGGCGTCACCACGGCCCGCAAGCCCCAGTACGTGGACCAGATCCCCAAGGCCTTCAACGGCAAGGTCAAGGAGCTTCTGCGCGGCGTCGACCGGGACGGTCGCTGGGACGAGGTCGTCCCGAAGCTGAACATCGAGCACGTCATGGACCGCGAGCTTGGCCAAGTGTCGGGTGGCGAGCTGCAGCGCATCGCCATCGGCGCCACGCTTCTGAAGGACGCCGACGTGTACTTCTTCGACGAGCCCTCGTCGTACCTCGACATCCATGAGCGCCTGCGCGTGAGCAAGGTGATCCAGGAACTCGCGCAGAAGAAGCGCGTCCTGGTCATCGAGCACGACTTGGCAGTCCTGGATTTCCTCACCGACCAAGTGCACCTCGTCTACGGTGACGAAGGCGCCTACGGCGTCATGACGGCTGCCAAGCCCGTGCGCAACAGCATCAACACATACCTCACCGGGTACCTGCCGGATGAGAACATCCGCGTGCGGGACGAAGCCATCGAGTTCGAAACGAAGCCCCCCAAGCACAGCGCGGACCTGGACCCCTTGGTGTCGTTCCCGCGGCTCAAGAAGCGCCTCGGCGACTTCGAGGTCACGGGCGAACCGGGAACCATCCACGTGGGCGAAGTGGTCGGCGTGGTCGGCGCAAACGGCACGGGCAAGACCAGCTTCGTGAAGATGCTGGCCGGCGAGATCGAGCCCGACGAAGGCGTCGTCGAGGTGGACTGCGAAGTGAGCTACAAGCCGCAGTACATCAAGGCCGAATTTGACGGCACCGTGCGCGAATACGTGCTCACCGAAGCACCAGAGCTGCTCTCGGATTCGTTCCTGCGGGCCGAGATCGCGCGCCCCCTGGAGCTTCAGCCCCTTCTGGAAAAGAAGGTCAAGCGCCTCAGCGGTGGCGAACTGCAGCGCGTCGCGCTTTGCCTTGCACTCTACAAGGAAGCCGACATCTACCTGTTTGACGAACCAAGCGCCTACTTGGATTCGAACCAGCGCATCCAGGCAGCCAAGACCATCCGCCGCGTCATGGAGAAGAAGGGCCGCAGCGCCCTGATCGTGGACCACGACGTGTACTTCCTGGACTTGGTGGCCGACTCGATGATGGTCTTCGGCGGCGACCCCGGCGTCCGCGGCCAAGCCAGCGGTCCATTCGACCTGCGCGTGGGCATGAACAAGTTCCTCAGCGGCGTCGACGTCACGTTCCGTCGCGACAACGAGACCCACCGCCCGCGCATCAACAAACCCGGAAGCCGCCTCGACCGCACCCAGCGGGAAGCAGGCGAGTACTACTACGCGGTGGACTGATGGTCGCAAATCTCATCCGTGGACTCCGGCGTGCCCGCATCATGCGCGACGAGCAGGCCCTGGGCCTCATCGCAACGATCATCCTCGGCATTGTCGGTTTGGCGGCAGTCCTCGCTGCTGTGGGCGCAACCCTGTACGCCACGGATTTCCCCGTGGAGGCCACCATCATCGACAAGAGCTGCGCAAGCAGCGGCGGTGGCGGCGGCATCTTCCCGGCGGCCGCCCGCAGTTCGGTCACCATCCGAACCAAGCTGTTTGGCATCGAGCACACCCTGACCGAGTTCGACGACAACCAATGCCGCGCCCTGCGCGCCGGTGAAGACGGCAACTTCGTTGTTTACCACATCCAGAGCGAGCGCACCATCTTGTACGAGCGCGAAGGCGGCTCGTGCATCTACGATTCGGCCACCGGACTGGGCTGCTGAGCCTGAAGCCTTTCATAGCGCGCGGCAAATTTGCGTGCATGCGTGGGGCTGTGGTCGTGGTGGTTCTGTTGGCATCGGGATGCATCGGACCGGCAACCACGGATGATGTGGCGATCCCGGAGCCGACGCGGACGATTGCGCCTGAACAACCCATCGCGGCCGTCAGCCATCTCGCGGATGGAGGACTGCGGCTTCGCGTCGTCCCCGAGGAGCCGACTGTGTGCGACTTCAGCCTCGGAGCCCATGTG
>JBFKLD010000040.1:0-9363 GCA_041630755.1 Thermoplasmatota archaeon | reverse complement strand
TGACGACGTTGTTGTTGACGATGGTGCGCCGGACTTCGCAGTGGGCACCTACGATGCTGTTGTGGCGCATGCTCACGTACGGGCCGACCACCGTGTAGTCTCCAATGTGGCAGCCGTCGCCGATGCTGACAGGGCCGACGAGCGTGGCCGTGCTGGCGATGGTGACGTTCTCGCCAATCTCGACGGCGCCCCGGACGGTCGGCCCCTTCGGCTTTGCGCCCTTGACGCTGTCCAAGATCTGCTCGTTGAGACGCAGGATGTCCCAAGGGGTGACGATGGTGTGCCATGAGGCATCATGATTGGCCACCCGCACCGTCTGCGTGGCTGCAAGCTCGCCGAGCACCGTGTCGTGGTCGGCTGCTTCGCTTGCCTCCATCGCCTGCAATGCGTCCGGCGTCAGCAACGCCAGTCCCGTGCTCACGCGGGTGCTGCCGATCACAGGGGTGCCCTGCTGCATGCCCGAAAGGCGGCCGCCCTTGACTTCTGGGATGGCTTGCGGGTAGTCCATGCCTGCCGTGGCCACGAGAACCACATCGCCATCCTTCTTCGCCATCGCTTCAAGCATCGCAGGCGTGGTGAACACCGCCCCATTGACGACCCATGCATCCTCGGCATCCAGCAGCGGCAGCGCCGCGCGCACGGCGTTGGCGGTCCCGTTTGGTGTGGACTGCGTGGCGTAGGTGATGGAAAGACCAAGCTCGGACCCGTCCTTCAAGTGCGCCTGGATCTTCTGCGCGTGGGCGCCCACGACGACAACGACGCGCTCGACGCCCGCCGCTTTCAGGCTTTCCAAGGCGTAATCCATCAACGGGCGGCCCCCGACGAGAAGCATGCCCTTAGGCCGGCCTGCTGTCAAGGGCAAGAGGCGGTTGGCAGGGCCGGCGGCGAGCAAGATGGCCTGGCGGGGGCGGCGCACAAGAGGGGGACTCAAGCGGCCTGCTTTAAGGACCGCGACAGTCCCCGGATGCGTGAAGGCCCTCGTGACGGGTGGCGCTGGCTTCGTCGGCAGCCACCTCTGCGACGCACTGCTGGCAGATGGACACGAAGTGATCTGCGTGGACGACCTGAGCACGGGCCGGCCCGAAACGGTGGCTCGCCTCAAGGAGAACGGGGCGTTCACGTTCCACGAGGGCCCCATCGAAGGCCCTGCCCTGGAGGAGGCCTTTGCGGCGAAGCCGGATTGGGTCTTCCATTGGGCCGCGTGCGTCGGTGTCAAGCGCGTCTTTGAGCAAGCCCAGCGCGTGGTTGATGATGCCCTGGGCATCCGGCGCGTGCTCGACCTGGCGCGCAAGCACGATGCCAGCCGCGTCCTGTTCAGCAGCAGCAGCGAAGTGTACGGCAACCTCGACAAGATGCCGCTTCGTGAAGATGGCCCGACAAATCCTGAGATTCCCTACGCGGTGACCAAGCTCTACGGCGAGACCGCCTTGACCGTCGCCCACGAAGAGCAAGGACTCAACACCACGAGCCTTCGCTTCTTCAATGTGTACGGGCCGCGCCAAGACGGCAGCGCCTATGGCTACGTGGTGGCCATCTTTGCCGACCGCGTCCACCGTGGACTGCCGCTGCAGATCTATGGCGACGGCACCCAGACGCGCGACTTCACGTACGTCAAGGACAACGTGCGAAGCACCCTGGATGTCGCGGCAGCCGACAACGCGGGCGGCATGGTCATCAACATCGGCACGGGCAAGGCAACCACCGTCAATGACCTGGCCAAGGCCGCCATCGCAGCCAAGGGATCGGGGTCCATCGAATACATGGGGGACCGTGCCTACGAAGTGCGCGAGCGCGTTGCTGCCGTAGACCGGTTGCGCGCTGTCACCGGCCGTGTCCCGGAAACCCCGCTCGAGGAGGGCCTCCGCGCGACGCTGGAGGCCATGTGATCCCGGCCAAGATCGCAGACCGGTCCGCCCGCGTGGCCGTCGTGGGACTCGGCTACGTCGGACTTCCCACCGCCGTGCGCTTTGCTCGCACCGGGTTCCACACCATCGGGATTGACATCCGGGCATCCGTCGTCAACGCCGTCAACGACGGCCGCTCGCCGCTTCCGGACGTGGTGCCCCACAGTGCCGTCCAAGGCGCCGTGCGCGCCGCGCACTTGGAGGCCTCCGTGGATGCTGCGCGCGTGGCCGATGCCGACGTCATCCTCATCACCGTCGGCACGCCTGTGGATGAGGATCTGCAGCCCGACCTATCGCAGGTCCGTGCCGCCACAGAAGCCATCGCGCCGCACGTCCAGCCAGGCGCCCTCGTGGTTCTTGAGAGCACCGTCCACCCCGGAGCGACCCGTCAAGTGGTGGCGCCGCTGGTGCCACACGCGCTTCTGGCCTATTGCCCCGAGCGCGTGGTGCCAGGCGATCCGAGCAAGGACGTCGGCATGGTGGACCGCGTCGTCGGCGGAGCCACCGAGGAGGCGCGGCAAGCGGCGCTCGCCGTGTACGAAGCCGTGACGGATGCAGAAGTGCACGCCGTCAGCAGCATCGAGGCCGCCGAAGCCGTCAAGGCGTACGAGAACACCCAACGCGACGTTCTCATCGCCCTCGGCAACGAAATGGCGCTGCTTTGCGAGAAGATGGGGCTGGACGCCTACGAGGTGCTGCGCGCCGCGGCCACGAAATGGAACGTCATGCCCGTGCGCCCCGGCGCAGGCGTCGGAGGCCACTGCTTGCCTGTCGACCCATGGTATCTGCACCGCGAAGGCGAGAAGCGCGGATATTCAACACACCTGATCCCTGCGGCGCGCGGCGTCAACGACGCCATGCCTGGTCACGTGCTCGACCTGGTGCGGCGGGAAATCCCAGAAGGCAAGATCGTGTGCCTTGGATTGTCATACAAAGAAGGCGTCGCAGACTTTCGGGAAAGCCCCTCCCTCTCTTTCATCCAGCAGGCCCGCGACGCAGGATACGACGTTGCGGTGGTCGATCCCCACGCCGGCGACGACGCACCTGTGGCGGTCACCCCGCTCGACGAAGCCATCCGCGACGCAGACGCCTTGGTCCTCATGACCGCCCACGACGAATTCCTGTCCATGGACTGGCGCGCCGCAAAGCAATCCATGCGGACCCCCGTCATCGTGGATGGACGCGGAGTCTTGGATGTGCCGCGCCTGCAGCGCGCCGGACTACGCGTCGTCGTCTTGGGCCGCGGCGACATCTGAGCGGGCCTTGGCCATCGCGGCATCGATCTCTTCCTGCGTCGGATAGAGGGGCTGGTGCGGTTTCCACGGAAGCAGCGGCTGCGGCGGCTTGCGGCGCAGCAGCTTGCGTGCCCACACTTGCGCGTGTGTCCACAGCTCCTCTGCTGCGGCGGCACCGTGGGGCTCTTGCGCGCCGGCCAATTGCTCCTCGACCACGTCGAGCACCCGGTCCATGGATCGCCCATCGACGCGGTCGAACCAATGCGCGATGTACTCCCGGCGGGCCCCCAGCAGATGGTCCGCGATCTCTCCGCCGCCCAAGTAATGCCGCAGCCGCTCGTCCAGCTCCTCGGGCGTGCGCACAAGGTCCGAGCCATCCTTGAATTGCGTGAGAAGATAGTCAATCTCTGGATCGAAGTGCATCAGGATTGTCGGCTTGCCAAGGAACCACGCCTCGGTGCTCGTTGTGCTGTTCCAATGGATCATCACGTCGCAGGCGTTGAGCACATCCTCGATCGGCACGGCGTCCTTGGCAACCAATGTCACGTTCGTGAGCTTGCGGGACGCAATCCCTGCCTCGAACAGCTCTGGCGTGTCGTACGGGTGGGGCTTGACAAGGAATTGGATATCCGGGTGCGCTTGGGCGAGGTCGAGGAAGATCTCGGTGGTCGTGCCTCGCAGCGCCATCCGGCGAGGGAATGCGTGGTCCGTGAAGTTCGCAAGCCGTTGGTGGTCGAGCTTGTCGATGCCAACCGGAGGCACGAGGCTCGTCGGGTAGACCACGAGTGGCTTGTCTGGGTCGAGCCCGAAGCGCGCGCAGACGTCTTCCTTCGTGGGAAGAGCGCCTGCGTAGACGTCAAACCGTGGGTTGCCTGTGATGACCACCTTGTTCGGGTCGCGGCCGTAGCGGACAAGAAATTCCTTGGCTCCGGGCCCCCAGCAGATGGCCACGTCGTCGAGCTTGGGTCCGGAATCTGCGCCCGCCCAGCTCGGAGCCACGTATTCGCTGATGGTCCCTTCGGCCAGCAGATCGATCACGCGGGCGCCGCGCCGCTTGGCGGCGCGGATGCATCGGCGCAGCCAAGCGTCCTCCGTCGTGTGGACGATGATGGCATGCGGCTTCCAGCGCGCGATGGTCCACGTGTCCCAAGGCAGCGTGATGCGGGCTTCGTGCCCACGCGCTTCAAGTCTTGCCGCAAGCCGCGCCAAGTTGGCCAGGTCGCGTGGCTTGTTCGTGATGAAGATCAAGACGCGCATGCAGACTCCACGGCCTCCAGAAACGCCTGGCCTTCGATGTTCCAATTGAAGCGATTCTTGGCCGTCGCAAAGGCGGCCTTGCCGAGGCGGCTTGCGAGTCCAGGATCCTCCAAGAATTGCGCAATCGCTGCGTGCAACGCCTCCTGCGTGAATGGCACCGCAAGGCCACTTTCCGTTTCAAGCGCAATCTCTGCCGTGAGGCATCCCTGGGCAGCAATGATGGCGCGGCCGGCCACCATTGCTTCAAATTGCTTCAGACTCGTGGCGTTTCGGACGTTGGCATTCGATGGATCCGTGAGGGCCGGGATGACATGGGCTTGGCGCATCCGCTCGACCACTTCCGTGAAGGCGATGGTTCCCAGAAATTCGACGTTCGGAAGCTCGCGGGCCAGTGCGGCAACCTCGTCTTCCAGCACGCCCCCGCCGGCCAGCACCACTCGGATGTCGGGGAACGCGCGGCCCGCTTGGGCGAGCTCGACAACCATCCGGTCTGCGGTGAGGCTTCCCGCGTAGAACAGGGTGAGAGGGCCCTTGGGCAATGCCGGCCAACGGCCCGTGGGGCGCGGCCACGTGCAATTCATGACCTTCGTGATCGGGCCATCATAGGGAACCTCGTTGACGAAGTAAGATTGGTACGGATCATCCACGATGAGCACGTGGTCCACGTGGGGCACCAGACGGCGCTCGAGCCGCAGGGCCGCTTGGCTGATGATGCGTGGGACTTTGTCCACGATCATGTGGTAGAACAATTCGCAGCTGTCGTAGACAACTTTGCAGCCCGTGCGTTTCTTGAGCCGCACGGCTGGCGGAAGCGCGTCCAGGTCGTGTGCCACCACCACGTCGGGCTTCCACACCCGTGCTTCATCGTATGCGCGGCGCCACCAGAAGGGATTCTTGGCCGCGTCGCCCGGTGCTGCGCGCATGAGGCCTGTCGAACGGATGCGCTGGATCGCGACGCCCTCCAATGCATCCTCCACGGGGTAGGCCGCTTCACGGTCCCAGCAAAGGATGCGCACATCGTGTCCGGCCGCCAGAAGCGTGCCCGCTTGACGGATGGCTCGCGCATCATCAATGACGTCGCGGGAGACCAAGATCAGCGCGCGCACACGAGGCCACTTGGGTGGCGGCTGTTAGCGCTTGCGGAGTTCATCGCGGACGTAGCGGACCATCTTTCCGGGGTGGAAGATGTCGAGGAGGAGCAACCAATCTTTGCGCCCAAGCTCGCGCATCAGGATGAGTGCGCCGGCGTACACCGCAGCGCCCACGAAGCCCCCGCCAAGAAGTTCCCACCACCGATCCATGCCGCCGAGGATGCTCGTCGGTCGCAAGAAGTGGATTGACGCGTGCATGGCGCCGGCGGCCAGCAGGTGCTTGATGAAGCTGGCGGGTTGGTAGGACCCGCCGACGCACCGATGCGCGTGGACGGCGGCATACGCGATGCCAAGGAATGCGGCGATGACGGTTGCCCATGCGGCGCCCGTGGCGCCCATGCCAAGCAACGGCACGCCAAGGATGCTCGTGGGGACGAACAGGAGATTCAACGCCACATTCGCCACCATCGTGATGGCGCCGGAGATGGCCACCTTGGCGGGCTTCTCGTAGCCGAGCAGGATTGTCGTTGCCACGACACTGAACGCAAACAGCAACGCCTGGATGGCGAGGAGGCGGAGCACGGGGGCCCCGCCCAGATACGCATCCGAGAGGAAGATGTGGATGCCTTCCGCTGGGAACGTGATCAAGATCGCGGCAAGGAAGACCATCACCAAGCTCAAGATCCTCTGCGTCGAGTGCGCAACCACGCGCACGCCCTCAGGCTCGCGCTTCTGGGCAAGCTCCGCAATCATGGGGTAGAAGAGCGTGCCCACGGCGCCGGGGACCATCAAGACGAAGCTCACCAAGCGCTGCATGGCGAAGTACAACCCCACGTCGTCCGCTTCCCAGAAGAAGCCGAGCATGACCTTGTCCATCTGGTTGCTGATCTGGCTGGCGGCGAGGTTGAACGTCAAGGGCAATGCAAAGATCACGTAATCCTTGGCCAGCGGCGCATCAAATCGCCCCATCGCGTAGTCAGGCCGCGCCAAGAACCGCACGGCCACAATGAGGCTGACCCCCATGGCCACGGCGTACGCCGCCGCCAGGGCGAGCGCACCCCCCTGGGTGGAGCCGAGCGCGGGGGCCTTAGAGGCGACCCATGCGCCGACGCCACCGCCGGGCGTCCATCGGCCAGCCGCGGCGCCGAAGCCAAGCGCAGCCAGCACAACAAGCGGACTGCGAACCACGTGGTCCACGATCAGGGAAGACTGGGCGCGCGCAGTGTGAGAATGCGCGTTGAACGTCGTGATGGGGATAAAGCGCAATTCGGCCAAGGCCGTGTAGCCGATGGCGACCAGCAAGATCGCCAACGTTGTGTCCGTGAACCCGACCACGGACTCCCAGACGGCGCCGGCCCCGCCCAGCAGCAGCACATACACTGCCACGAGGAACAGCTTCAGACGTGTGTAGGTCGCCAAACAGGCGCCCGGGTCTGTGCCGTCCGCCAGGCGCTTGATGTGCGCACTTTCCAAGCCAAAACGGGCCACGATGGCGCCCAGGCTGGCCACGCTCAACGCGAACCCGAACATCCCGAACGTGGCCGGTGTCATGTAGCGGCCGACGGCGAAGATGGCCACCAGGCCCGCGAGCGCCCCGGCAAGGTTGCCCATCAGGATGAGCAAAGACTTCCGGCCGCGCATGGGAACTCCAGCAAGGTGGGGCTTATTAGGCGGTCGAAAGAAGGTCTTCCTGGAGTGCAGCGACGATCCGCTTGGCAACGTCGCCGTCCGGCTGGTGGAAGTAGGTGCTCAGCTTCGAGCGGCCGGGCCGGCGCAGCTTCTTGCCACCGAGGAAGTCACGCACGAGGGTGTCCAGCGCATCCGGGCCTTCCGGGCGGTGCATGCCGTATCCTGGCTCGCCAAATGGCAGCAGATCCGCCGCCAGTTCAGCCGCCAGCGGATCCCAGCCGCAATAGACTGCCGGCCGGTCCGTCAATGCGACTTCCATGAGGCCCGTCGTCTGGAAACCCAAGCAGATGCCATGCTGCGCCACGAGCTGGTCGACCGCTTCGCTTCCGCCGCGCACGTCCACATTGGATGGGGCGTTGGCAAACCGTTGGCGCACCGCATCTTGGTCGGTCTGCTGGGGGTGCATCTTGACCGTGAAGCGCGCTTCCGGAAAATCCCGAGCCCACTGTTCAATGAGTGTGTGCACCTCCACCTTGAAGGATGCCCAGGATCCTTGCTTGTGCGCCGGGATGTAGGCGCGGGGGTCGATGTCGAACCACAAGACGTCGCGCGTCGTGGGCGGGGGCATGGCGACGTACAGGTCCGTGCGCGGGCTGCCGACGATGCGCACGCGGTCCACGTCGGCTCCGCATCGCTTCCAGTAGTCGCGCTGCCGCTTGCTCCAGACATAGAGGTGCCGCGCGATGGGCGGAAATTCGTTGCGGATCTTCAGCGCATGATGCTCGAAGGTGGCCGGCGAGATTGTGCCTTCTTTGTCCAAGACCACGGTGGGTGTCGGCGCGGCCTTGATGAATTCGCGCAGCCAGTAGAAGATGTCGGATGGCGTGAGGATGCCTGCCAGAGGACGCGTCTCCTGCAGCGAGTCGAGGAGCTTCAGCGCCTGGGCCCGGCTCCTTGCCCGCGCGCGCGCAAACTTGTCTCCCTCGTACGGCTCCTTTGCATACCAGATCGCGGGCGGAAAGTACAGGAAGTTGGCGTTGAACAAGTCCTCCGGTTTCACAACGAACAAGGAAAAGTGGTCTTCGATGCCCGCCTTGCGAAGGGCCGCAATCTCGTTGTCAAAGAAATGATTGATGACCAGCAGTGCCGGCTTGGACGGCTCCCACGCGCGCCACCGATGCAGGGTTCGGCGAACCCGCAGTTCGGCCTTGACGCGGCGAAGAGCGCGCCAAGGGTAGGTCTTCTCATGGGCGCGCACAAGGGGTCCACGCGCTTTTGCTCATCAAGCCATCGAAGCGCCCACACGCGGCACAATCCCGAACGGATTGATGCGTGTGTGGCTCCGGTAGTAGTGATTCACGATGTGGTCCATCCGGATGGTGGATGCCACTCCCGGGAGGGCCCGGAAGCGCTCCACGAATGCGTGCAGATGGGGGTAGTCTTTGATCCGTCGCACGCACTTGAAGTGGATGGCGTAGACGGGATCCCATCGAAGCAGGGTGGTGAACAGGCAGATGTCGGCTTCGGTGAGGGTGCCTCGGCCGTCCCCGACGAGCCAGTCGCGGTGGGTGAGGTGCGCTTCAAGTTCGTCGAGGCGCGCGAACATGGGAGTGATGGCCTCGTCGTATGCTTCTTGGGTGCTGGCGAAGCCGGCTTTGTAGACGCCGTTGTTGATGGTTTCGTAGTTGGCGTCAATCATGGCGTCAACCGCGTCCTCGAGGTCACTGGGCAGCATTTTGGGGTTGCGCCGGCTGAACATGCGGATGATCTCGCGGCTTTCGTTGTTGACGATGGTGCCCGTCTTCTTGTCCCACAAGACCGGCACGGTGCCGATGGCATCGAAGTCCGGGTCCGCTGCCCGGTAGACATCCTGCAACGAGGCATGTCCGCCGATGGAGTCGGCCGTGCATCCCGGTTCGGCGGGATTGAAGACCCAGCTGCCGTCCGGTCGCATGCGCCAATCGACCACGTCGATGCTGACGGCGTCTTGCAGCCCGAGCATGCTGCGATGCAGGAGCGCCCGATGCGCCCAGGGGCAAGCGTACTGGACGTACAGGTGGTACCGGTCGGCCTCGGGCCGGAAGGGCCCGTCCAAGGTGATGGCGTCTCGGAATTCGCTTTGCTTGCGCTGGAAGGTGGCCTTGTTGCGGGTCCACGTCGCCGAGGTCTCGCCCATGCTTTGGCATCTGCCCGCGTGGATTTTCAATCCTCGGGTCGGGGTGGTCGCAGCCGCGCGGCCTCGGCCTC
>JBFKLD010000039.1:0-9390 GCA_041630755.1 Thermoplasmatota archaeon | reverse complement strand
GCTGGCCCCGCAGACCACGTGGTCTGGTTGCCGCGCGTGGATAGCGACTTGGCACCATTCGTGTTCGCCAGCGCCTTGCACCTCTTGTCGTATTGGACGGCCAAAGCCCGCGGTTTGCCCATCGACAAGCCGCGCAACTTGGCCAAGAGCGTGACTGTCGAGTAGTCGCAAGCGTCAAAGGCGCCAGCCTTGGTTGCCGCTTGTGCTTGACCACCTCGTCATGATGGCCGCGGGCCGCGGCACCCGCATGGACCCCCTCACCCGGACGCGGCCGAAGGTCCTGCTGCCGGTGGCCGGACGGCCCCTCATGGAGCACACGCTGCGGCAAGCGGTGGCTGCCGGCTTCAAGCGGGCGACCATCATCGTCCACGCGGGCGCTGACCAAGTGCGTGAAGCCTTCGCCGACTTCCCGTTGGAGGTGACGTTCGTCGAGCAAGGAGACCCGCGCGGGACGGGGCATGCCGTGGCGGCCCTGGAGGCCCACGTAGAGGAAGACTTCGTTCTTGCCAGCGGCGACGCGTACGTGGACGCGAGCGACCTGCGGACGCTGGCCCGTGGATCGCCTGCGGTGGGGACGTTCGAGGCATCCGATGTGCGCCCGTACGGGGCCTTGGACGTGCAGCACGGGAAGGTGCAAGCCATTCTGGAGAAGCCCGCGGAGGCACGCCCAGGGCCAGTCAACACAGGCACCTATTGCTTTCCGGAAGAGATCATCGCCCGCTGTGCCAAGCTGGAGCCAAGTCCGCGCGGCGAGCTGGAGCTGACGGACGCCATCACGGGCATGGCCGCAGATGGCCAGCCCCTGGCTGCCGTGCCCGTGCCAAGCTGGAAGGAAGCAGGCCGCCCCTGGGAACTGCTGGATCTGCAGGCCCACCTCATGCAAGGCATGGAAAGCCGCATTGACGGCACCGTCGGCGAGCGCGTGGACATCGAGGGCCCGTTGGTCGTCGAGGCAGGCGCCGTGGTGCGAAATGGCACCACCATCGAAGGCGGGGCATGGATCGGTGCGGGCGCCAAAGTGGGCCCCTCCACCTACATTCGCGGAGCGACCAGCATCGGCACCGGGTGCCACGTGGGCGCGGGCGTCGAGCTGAAGAACAGCATCCTCGGCGACAACACAAATGTGCCGCATCTGAGCTACGTGGGCGACAGCATCCTGGGAAGCGGTTGCAACCTCGGCGCGGGTTCCCAGGTAGCCAACCTGAAGCACTCCCCTCGCCCCGTGCGGGTCCTCTGGAAGGGGATGGATTGGGTGGACACGGGCCGTCGGAAGCTCGGCATCATCGCCGGCGACGACGTCAAGACGGGCGTCAACTGCTCCATGAATCCGGGCACGGTCTTGTGCCCTGGTGCACGGTTGCCTGCTGGCAGCGCGGTCAGCGGCTGGGTCGAGGCCGAACCCCTCTAGCTGCGCGTCAAGGTGCCGTACGAGCCAAGGGTCAGGATTCCAGCACCCTCCACCGCGGTGTCCACTTCTGGGCCCCGCACATGGCCCGTGACGCGGGCATCCAGTTCCAGATCCACCCCTTGGCATGCAAACGCGCTGCCCCAGACGCTGTCGCCACCGTAGGGCACTTCGCGGGGCACGCCAGGGTCGGCCTCGAAGACCATCTTGGCCGCATGGATGGGGCCCTCCGCAGCACGCAGAGCGCAGGCCACTGTGTGCAGCTGGTCGTCGAGCTGGATGTCTGCCAAGATGCACGTGCTTTCGGGGTAGCGGTCGCGCATGAAGCGCAAACCGGCGTCGTTTCCGACGTACACGGTGCAGGGAACGTGCGTGCTTTCTCCGAGCACGATGAAGCAGTCAAAGACGCCGTGGGTAGGGCTGCGGATGCGGCACCATTCATAGCGCCCAGGGATATGGACGAAGGGCACGAAGAACTCGGTCGCGTCGGGCTGCACGCGGCGGCCAATGGGCCCCGGTTGAAGGATTTCCCGATGCTGCGGCCCGCCGCGCGTGTCCTTCTCCTGTTGGCTGGCCCCCAGAGATGCGGAGTCCGGCCCCTTTCCCCCTGAGCCTTTGACGATACACGTTTGTACCATCCGAAGCAGATTTTCGTTCGCGGCATGCTGGAACCAAATCGACCCGTGGATGAAGAAGCCCGCTTGCACGGGTTGGACCAGCTTGACATCGTCGACACGGCCCGCGAGGATCGCTTCGACCGGCTCGTGCGCCTCGCGGCGCGCACGCTGGGAGCTCCCATGGCGGCCGTGAGCTTCATCGAGCGCGACCGCGAGTGGTTCAAAAGCGGCCACGGGTGGACCGCCAAGGAGATCCCGCGCAAGCACAGCCTGGGCGCCCACGCGATCCTCGGCACCACGCCGTTTGTCGTGGAGGACCTGAAGGAAGACGAGCGATTCCAAGACCATCCGCTCGTCCCGGGCGTCCGCTCGTACGCCGCCGTGCCTCTGCGCGCCCCCAATGGGGGCCACATCGGCGTGCTGGCCATCATGGACCGCGAGCCGCGCATCCTGAACCACGAAGAGATGCAGTGCCTGGAGGACCTGGGCCGCCTGACCGAAGACGAGATCGCCGCACGCCCGCTTTTCCACGGATCGCAAGAATCAGGGGACGCGGCCATGCTGCGTGCCTTGGCGCACGCATCCCCCATGGCTTGCGCCGTGGTGGACGAAGAAGGCATCATCGCGTTTCGCAACGACGCCTGGCGGCAAGCCGGCGCGTTGGCCAGCCGCGAGGACCGCAAGGGGACCAACCTTGTCGCACGCCTGGAAGCCGAGCAGGGCTTCCACGCCGAAGCCGCCGCCGACCTGGCGCGCGCCATCCAGGAGGTGTTGCGCGGCGACCGCGAAGCGGCCCGCTTGGACGTGGACACGGACGGCGTGCGTCCGCGAAGCTACCATGTCACCGTGGAGCCCGCGGGCGCGATGGCGCTGGTCATCATGGAGGACCGCACGGACGCCGCCGTCGCCGCACGCATGCAAGAGGCCATCGTGTCGCGGGGCCTGGAGGCCGAAAGCTTGCGCAGCGAGAAGCGCTACCTGGCGCACGTGGTGGACCGCCTCAGCCAGGACATCAACACGCCCATCACGCCCATCCGCTTGCAGCTTCATTTGCTGCAAAGTGGACGCCACGGGTCGCTCAACAGCAACCAGCAGCGCGCCGTGGAGACGGTGCGGCGCAACGTGGAACGCTGGTCCCAGCTGACCCAGGGCCTGCTGGATCTGCTGTCGGCCGAAACCGACGCACCCCCCGTGGACGTCGCCCTCGACGGCGTCGCCGAGGAAGCCGTCCGCTCGTACCGCACCAAGGCCCTCAAGGCCGGCATCAAGCTCCATTCCCGCGTCAGCCCCGCCACAGTCCGCACAGACTCAGGCGCCGTGCGCCAAGTGCTCAGCCACTACTTGGAAAATGCATTCCAGGCATGCAGCGCAGGTGGGCGCATCGAGGTGGAAGTCCACGACGAGGGAAAGGAGGCCACGCTGGTGGTGCGCGACAGCGGCATGGGGTTGGAACCGGCCGCCTTGGCCCGCATCTTCGAAGGCCGGCCCGATCAAGCCGTGGACGGCCACGGTTTGGGCTTGCTGCACTGCAAGCTGATCGCCCAATCCCTGGGCGGGCGCGTCTGGGCAGAAAGCGACGGCCTGGGCCAAGGTGCCGCCTTCGGCCTGGCCCTTCCGAAGGTCTGAAACGCGCCCATTCTCCCCTCCTGTAGCCCTCCTGGGGCAAGGCGGCACCCTTAAACCACCGAAGATGGGTCTCCAATCGGGATAGGGATGCCCCATTCACCGCAGGTCAGGCATCGGCCAGGCGTGCGGCAGCGAAGCGTCCCAGGGGATGGATGCACCTCAAAGAAGTCCACATGGAGAACTTCAAGAGCTTCGGTCGGAAGCTCACGGTTCCTTTCGAGCCCGGCTTTACTGCCATCACGGGCCCGAACGGCTCTGGAAAGTCGAACATCGGCGATGCCGTGCTGTTCGTGCTTGGCCCCAACTCGCCGCGTGCGATCAGGGCCGGCCGGCTCACGGACCTGATCTTCAACGGTGGCGCCACCGGCAAGGCGGCAAGCTACTGCTTGGTGAGCCTGACGTTCGACAACAGGGACCGGACGATGCCGGTGGATGCCGACGATGTCGTTCTGACGCGCAAGGTGAAGCGGGCGCCGAAGAAGGACGACAAGGACGCGTACAATTCCTACTTCTACGTCAACGGCCGCGCCAGCCAGAAGCGCGAGTTCGTGGACCTTCTCCAGCACGCACGCATCAGCGCGGATGGATACAACATCACGCAGCAGGGCGACGTGCTGCAGGTGTGCACCATGAGCAACGTCCAGCGACGCCAGGTCCTGGACGGCATTGCGGGCGTCACCTCGTTTGATGGCGACATCGACAAGGCCAACAAACGCCGCACGGAAGTGGAGGAGAACCTGGAGCGCATCGGCATCGTCCTTGAAGAGATCGAGCGCGACTTGGCGCAGCTGGAGAAGGACAAGGAAGCAGCCCAGAAGTACCAAGAGCTGCAGCAAGAGATTGCGCAGACCAAGGGCCGCATGGCGTGGCGCCGCAAGGCAGACCTAGAGCGCCAGATTGCGCAAGTCCAGCAGCAGATCGAAGAGTTTGGCAAGCAGCGAACCGAGCTGGAAGCCAAGCGCAACGAACTGCTTGGCAAGCAGAAGGAGCTGCAAAGCCAGTTTGCCGAAGCCGAGCAGCGCATCCGCGAGGAAGGCGGCGAAGAAGTTCAGGAGCTGCAAGACCAGCTGGAAGCCGCCCGCGACCGCATGGTCCGCCTCGAAGAGAAGATCAATTTCGTCAAGTCGGAGCTTGCCGATGGCAAGGAAGACTTGCTGCCCATGCAGGAAGAGCTGCGCCGTGTGCGCAAGGAGCATGAGCGCACCTCCAAGCTCCACGCAGATCAGGACGAAGCCTTCACCGCGGCCGATGGCCAGCTGGCGGAGCGCAAGAAGGAGCTTGAGGCCCTGCGGGCCCGCATGAGCCAATCCAACGAGTCGCTGATGCTGCTCAACCGGGACCTTGCCAAGCTCAAGCACGAGCACGAAGCGAAGCAGCTGGAGCTGCACGAAGTGCGCCTCGAAGCGGACCGCCTCGAGGACCGCGCCCAAAGCGCGGCGAAGCAAGCCCAGCAAGCCGCGGAAGAAGCGCAAGCCACGGAAACCGACCTCAAGGAGACCACCTGGGAGGCCAACGAGCTTCGCAAGGATTCCGAAGGTGCAGGCAAGAAGGCCAAGGAGCTCGAGCGGCGCATGTTCGACCTTCGCAAGGCCCAAGCGGAACTGACGAAGCAGAACGAAGACCTGGAGAACCGCATCCGGCGCCTCCAGCGTGAGCGCGCGGAGCTGCAAGCCCAGCAGGACGCAGCTGCACGCGCTGCGGGAGGCGCCCCCCGCGCCGTGGACGAGATCTTGAAGGCCCGCGACCAGGGCCAGATCCAGGGCATCATCGGCACGATTGCGGAGCTGGCCAGCGTCGAGGATCGCTACCAGACCGCGCTGCAGACGGCGGCCGGTGCCAACATGAATGCCATTGTTGTCGAAGACGACGCAGTGGCCGCCAAGTGCATCGAGCTTCTCAAGTCCGCCCGGGCGGGCCGTGCCAAGCTGTTCCCCCTCAACAAGATGGTCCCTGGCCGCCCGCGCGGCCAAGCGCTCATGAAGGTCAAGCAAGACGGCTGCTTGGGCTTCGCGCTGGACCTGGTTGACTACAACCC
The DNA here is from genome assembly GCA_041630755.1 of Thermoplasmatota archaeon. Classification (GTDB taxonomy): domain Archaea; phylum Thermoplasmatota; class E2; order JACPAO01; family JAHFTW01; genus JBFKLD01. The sequence continues at coordinate 3,707 of JBFKLD010000039.1, read as the reverse complement.
CCGCTACCAGAATGCGTTCTGGAACGCCTTTGGCGACACGCTCGTCGTGGACACCATGAACACCGGCCGCCGCCTCATGGGTGGCGTGCGCATGGTGAGCCTGGATGGCGAATTGTTCGAAGCCAGTGGCGCCATGGTCGGTGGCAGCCGCGGCAAGAAGGGCGACGGCCCCAGCTTCGGCAACGCAGACCGCGGCCGGCTCGACGAGCTGATCAACAAGGTCGCCGAAGCAGAAGACCTGCAAGAGCAGACCATCAACCGCCTTGCCAAGGTCCGCGAAGAGATTGACGCCATGCGCGAACAGCTCGACGCGGAAGGTCGCAGCGGCGCGGGCGGCGCAGACCGATTGAAGGAACTGGAGAAGAAAGAAGATCGCCTCAAAGGCATCTTCGAATCCCAGACCAAGGACGCGGCGCGCCTCGGCGAAGAAGCACAGAAATTCCAAGCCGACGCCGCCAAGGCGCAAGAGCGCATCGACGCTCTCGAAACCCGGCTGGCCGAATTGGACGCGCTTCGCGAAGAGAAAGGCCAGCTCATGATGAAGGGCTCCAAGAAGGAATGGCGCGAACGCGCCGAGGAGCTGGAAAAGGAGATCAGCGAGCTTCGCGAAGCCGCGTTGCAAGCCGAGAACCGCCGCGATGTGGCATCCAAGCAATTGGAGCTGGTGGCGGACCGCGTCAAGGAGATCGAGAAGCAGATCGCCGACGTGGACGGCGCCGAAGAGCGCCTCAAGACGACGCTCAAAGACCACCAGGAAGACCACGGCAAGGCCAAGGCCGAAGTGGACGCCCTGATGAAGCTCGAGCGCGAAGCCACGAAGGCCCTGAAAGGCCTGCGCGAGGAGCGCGACAAGCTCTACGAAGCGCTCACGGACCTGAAGGCCAAGATCGACAAGGTCGCCGACCGCATGGAGACCCACTACGGGCTCGTCACCAACGCCAAGGCCAAGCTGCCTGCGCTCGAAGAAGCCCTCGGCGACGCCAAGGTCGAGCTTCAGGAGAACCCCGTCGAGATTGCCGACGACGAGGATGTCGCGCCGTACGACGACCTGCGCAAGCACCTGCGCAACCTCGAAGCGCGCCTCGACCGGCTTGGCCCGGTCAACATGCGCGCCCTCGAGCAGTACGAAGCCCAAGCCGAGCGCCAGCGCACACTCAAGGAAGAAGTGGACCGCCTCGAGGACCAGCGCACGGAGCTTGTGAAGCTGGTGGAGGAGATCACCCAGAAGAAGAAGGACGCCCTCTTGGTGGTCTTCAACGCGATCAATGAGAACTTCGCCCAGGTCTACCAGCGCCTCAGCAATGGCGGCAAGGCCCTCATGGAGCTCGAGAACCCCGACGACCCGTTCCAGGGCGGCCTCGTGCTCAAGGCCCAGCCCCCGGGCAAGCGCGTGCTGCGCCTCGATGCGCTAAGCGGCGGCGAAAAGAGCCTCACCAGCATGGCATTCATCTTCGCCTTGCAGATGTACGACCCCAGCCCGTTCTACTACCTCGATGAGGTGGACCAGAACTTGGACGCGGTCAACTCGGAGCTGCTGGCCAAGCTCGTCAAGGACAACGCGGCCTACGCCCAATTCATCGTGGTGAGCCTGCGCAAGGTGACTCTGAAGGAATCGAGCCACATCTACGGTGTGACGCAGCAGACGCCGGGCCTCAGCGAAGTGATCGCCAACTTCGACTTGCAAAATGTCCCGGACGAGGACAAGTCCAAGGGCGGCGTGCGCCCCGGTGACGCTCCCGATGCGCCGGCCAGCCCGGAAGGTGCCGATGAACGCGATGAGGGCAACGACAAGGAATCCTTGCAGCAGACCTTCCAAGAGATGGTCCAGGTTGAGGTGAAACCGTGAGCTTGGTCCATCCGATGAAGCGCGCGGAAGCGTTTGCGCCCAAGCAAGCCACGCTCCAGACGAGCGAAGTGGTGCGCCACTTGATGTGGCACAAGGCCCTCGTGGACGAAGACGACGACGGCAGCCGCCTGACGGATTACGTCAACCTCGTTCTGGAAAGCGAGGATGGCGAGCACGTGAGCATCCGTGACGACTTCCACCGGGACCTTGCCATCGCGTTCGAGCTGGTCACGAAGGAGCACTTGGACCCATGGGACTTGGATCTGAGCAAGTTCGCCGAATTGTACCTCAAGGAAGCGCGGCAGCGAGGCGTGGACTTGGTCACCGCGGGCCGCATCTTGCTGATGGCCTGGACCGTGCTCAAGCTCCAAAGCGACGAAGTGGCCGAGCGGGCCATGCACCACGAGGAGCCCGAAGACGAATTTGGCTGGGACGACGTTGCGGACTGGAGCTTCGGCGACGACGACTGGGACTACACCGAGCGCGTCCAGCACGCACCGCAGGCACCCATCGACGAGAAAGTGCGCCACAAGGGCGACCGCCGCGTCACCCTGATGGAGCTGATCCACGCATTCGAAGAGGTGCACACCGAGGCCCAAGAGCGCAAAGTGCTGCAGCAGCAGAAGCTGGATGCGCGCCTGAGCCTCAAGCGCAAAATGCGCGGCAAGGTCGGCGGCATGGTCCACAAGGAGGACCTGGAAGCCGAGATCGCCGAAACCTGGCAACGCATCTTGGAATACCCGGCGCAGCCCATCCCCTTCAGCGGACTGGTCGAGAAGGACCCAGTGGACATCGTCCAGACCTTCAACGCCCTTCTGTTTGTCATCAAATCTGGCCGCGCCACCGTGAGCCAGGAGAATTTCCCCTATGGCGAGATCTGGATCAGCCCCGTTCTGGACGAAGCCGCCACCATCATCCGTGAAGAGGTCACTACATGAACCCGCAGCACATTGTCGAAGCAGCGCTGTTTAGCGCCGGCCGCCCCCTGAGCGTGGAAGAGATTGCCGACCAGACGGACTTGCGCCGCAAGGATGTCGAGAAGGCCGTCAAGATTCTCCAGAAGGCCTACGAAGAGCGCGACACCGTGCTCGAAGTGGGGAAAGCAGGAACCAAGTGGGCGATGCAGGTTCGGACACTGGCCGCGGAGCCTGCCGCCAAATTTGCCCCGATGGAGATTGCGCCGAAGCTTCTCAAGACGCTGGCGCTGATTGCGTACCACCAGCCGATGAAGCAGAGCGACCTCAAGGACATGATCGGCTCCAAGGTGTACGACCACGTGCCCGAATTGAAGGAGCGCGGATTGGTCAAGACTCGCAAGGACGGGCAGACGAAGATCCTCACGGTCACAAGCGCATTCCCCGAGTACTTCGGCTTGGACGCGGCCACCCCGGAAGAGATCCGGGTGACCCTGGCCAAGGCCGTGGGCTTGGACCCGGCCAAGGCGCAGAAGGAGCTGCCGAAGGAAGCCCCCAACGTTGCCACCGAGGGCCAAGGCGCCGCCGATGAGCACGCCGCAGGCCAGGCGGAGTCCGCGACCCATGAACCAGCCACGCCTGCGGCACCCGCCAACCAGGACGCAGAGTCAGGAGAGGCCCGTTCACCCGAGACCGCCAACGACGCCGTCTTGGCCGCCGTGCACGAATAGCGCCAGATTGGACGCGCCCACGCGTTGGGGGCGTTGACCCCCACGCGCCCATGGTTTTGCGCTCACAGGGCCATTTCCGTCGATTTCTGAGCCGTTCTAGGCATACCCTTAACACGCGCGCGCGCGTACGCGCACGTGCGCGTAGGGATGCCGCGCAGGATTTCACCCCATGAGCAACGAGAGCGGCGAGTACGGCGCCGGCAGCATTCAGGTCCT